>JAPHTO010000136.1 GCA_026196955.1 Colwellia sp.
CTATTTTTATATACCCTAACGACTTGAAATCCTTCATCGATTAAATATTTTAAGCATGAAGAAAATAAATTATTTCCAAAATAAGCAATTTTCATTATTCTCTCTCATCAACTCATAGAGTTATTTGCTAATAGACAACTCGCTTCAAATTCCATATCTATTGTTTACTTTTTATTGCGACTTGAAGAATGGGTATGTACAACATTCCATGCGCCATTAATTTTGCGAAACAAAAATGTCTGAAATCCAGTTTTATCAAATTCATGACCATTTTTATTCACTTTACCTTTTACACGTGTATCAGCTATTGCCCAAGCAAAGCTTTTATCTTCACCTTCAAAGTGAATTTCAATTTCGCTAAAATTTAACTTTAAGTACTCTAGCGCATCTTTTTCAGGGACTACGTGATCCTCCACCAAAGAATCTAGTCCAACATTTTGTCCGCCTCCCTCGATATATCTAGCACCTTTAAAGTCAAGAAAATTTCGTCTAAACGGCAAACTATCTCCATTTTCCCAGCCATATTTTATGCTTGATATTATTTTGATAATGGCCTTTTTGTCCTTGTTACTATGATCCTTATCATCATGTGCAGCTATCGAAAAACTCAATGTTAGTACTAATAATGCCGTAATATATTTATACATTTTTTAACCCTTCTAAATTATTTATTTACGTTAGTTTGACCAATGGATGTGAGAGATTTTCCATCTCCCGCCTTTTTTCAAAAGGACCATACTTTCCATTCCTTCTTTATTGATGAACCTACCTTTGCTCTGCCCTGTAGATTTAGTGCGAGAAACTGAATAAGCCATATCGCCAACAAGTGTAACCTTGTGCTCAAGTACTTCAGTATGGAGTTTTGACGCATATTTCATATCAGATAACATATGATGGTTTGAATATTCATCAGCAGACTTTTCTACTCTACCTCCTTCAAAAATGAGTACATTATCATCTAATAAATATCGCGCTTTTTTCTTATTACCTCGTTTAATTGCTTTATGAAATTGTGTCACAACCTTTCCTGGCTCAGTCTCTGCTCCTGAATCTTTTGGATAAGTTCTATGGCTACTGCTTTCATTACTATGAGCCATTGAAGGTGATGCAATAAGCCAAGTTAAGGCTGAAAAAGCTACTAATGTAATTTGAATATATTTCATATAATATTTTCTTTAATTTGAATTGCTTTTATTCTACTGCTGTAAGCACTTGATATTGTTCAGGTGTTAGTGTTGGTAGACGTTTTATAAAAGCGACCATTGCCCATATACGCTGATCATCATGGGTTTTACCCCACGCAGGCATTCCTGATGCTTTAATCCCATGTTTAATCACCCAAAAGTTTTTCCTAGCAGACTGCATTTCATCACCGTGCTCATGTCCTTTATGGCTTTCATCTGAAACAGCCAAATTAGGTGGTGCTGGGTATAACCCTAAGCTCATGTCACTTTCGATTTGACCAGGCTTTAAATGACAACTAGAACACATATATTCATAATCAGCTCCACCAGTCAGTAGCAATTCAGGATCACTTAAATCTGGTACTTCGATAGACTCTGCCGCTTTTTTAATAGAGTTCTCTCTCGTTTCCTCTAAAAGCCAATACACAAGTTCACTATGAGGCTCATCAGCCGCTACATCTACAATACCTGAGTACATCACCGTGATGACTGAAACTATACCTAGGACAATAAGTAGCAATAATAATTTGACTATTTTCATACACTTTCCTCTTGAGTCATAAGTCACTTAGCACATAGGTACTAAGCGACAAACGAAACTTAATTAATGATCATGCTCATCTTTCTTTGTTGCTGAATGTTCATTTTTTTTCATTTTACTGTGGTCCATATTTTTCATCTTACTGTGATCCATTTTGTCTTTTGACTTCTCATTTTGCTTCATACATTTTTTCATCATTGCGACAGCAACAGGATCTTTCATATCCATCTTACTGTGATCCATTTTACTGCAATCAGCTTTTTCAGCCTTCTTTGCATGCATTGATGGGTCATGTGCCGCAGCCGTCATTGATAAAGTAATAGTTGGAATTATTATCAAAGCGATTTTCGTTAAGGTTTTCATAGTTTACTCCTAGGTTAATAATTAAGGTTTTTAGTTAAATTCATCAAATGCAATGTTGCTTGCATCCACGTTCTTCGTTTTCAGTAAATTAATTGTTTCTGACATCATTTTAGGTGGCCCACATAGGTAGAACTCAACACCTTTAATTTGACTAATATTGTCAATATTTGATGCGAGCAACTCTTGAATATACCCTTTTGCTCCTGCCCACTCCTCGGAAGGTCTAGACAAAATAGGATAATAATGAAAGTTTGGTTGATGTAATGAGAGCTTGAAAAACTCATCTTTATATAACAAGTCTTCCTCTGTCCTAGCGGCATAGAAAAAATAAATATCTCTATTTACTTTTCTACCTCTATGCAAAAAATTCAGTTGTTCTTCTATCAAAGATTTCAAAGGAGCCATACCAGAGCCAGCACCAATTAATATCATAGGTTTGTTGCTTGGTGTTTTTGCATGAAAATCCTCGAAAGGACCTAGAGCTTCTATTGTTTCTCCTAGTCCCAAATTACATATGTAACTGGAG
>JAPHTO010000152.1 GCA_026196955.1 Colwellia sp.
GGCGAATATTCGCCACAAACTGGTTTTATGGATAAGTAAACATCTTCCTGCAGATCATTCATTATTAAAATAAAGTGCGGTTATTTTGAACTGAATAAGCGCTCTTCGGTAAGACTAAAAATATTCTGCTATATTTACAGTTATACATTATATTTTTAAATAATATCAATACATTGTCTGTATAGGGGGATAATGGATGTTATTTAGCCAGATGGCGCTTGTATTGCAAATAGCACTTGCAAACACAATGTGATCTGTATATCATTCGCCGCACTTAAACAACGGACGCGAGATGGAGCAGCTTGGTAGCTCGTCGGGCTCATAACCCGAAGGTCGTAGGTTCAAATCCTGCTCCCGCAACCAATTTCGAATAGTTAATAATATCTCTAGACGAGCTACTCGTCGGGTTGTACTTATAATTAGCTTAAATTCGTTATTGTTTCTTTAAATCCTGCTACAGCAATTGCCCTTATTGACTATATAAATACGACTGTAGATTACGCTAAACGAGCCAGCACTCATCAACAAGACTTATCTGGCTTGGCTAAGTCTTGTTGATAGCCCCTAAACTTAAATCTTGGTTGACAAATAAAAAAAAGTGTTTGCATAATCAATTTATGCAAACACATCAATTAAATAACGCCTTACTTTTTAGCAAATGGTATAACCAAGATTTTCGCTTGGCCTTTGCGCATTTTTGTTACTAGCACTTCCCTCATCTATTTATTTAACGTTATGCCCCTTCTGAGACTAACTCAGCTAGGAATAATGAGCTATTTTTCCAAAAAATTATTGAGAGAACAAAAATGAAAACTATTATCGAGCCTTTTCGTATTAAATCGGTAGAGCCTTTAAGAATGACAAGTGTCAGCGAGCGAGAAGCTTTGCTAAAAAAAGCTAACTACAACTTATTTTCGTTAAAATCTGACGATGTACTTATTGATCTATTAACCGACTCAGGCACTTCTGCCATGAGTACTAGACAATGGGCAGGCATACAAATGGGTGACGAAAGCTATGCCGGCTCGCCCTCTTTTTATCGTTTTGAGCAAGCCTTAAAAGAATTAGCCCCTTTTAAACATATCATCCCTACACACCAAGGGCGCGCAGCAGAAAAAATTCTTTTCTCAATTTTAGCTGATAATAAGCAAGATTTTATAATTCCCAACAACACTCACTTTGATACCACCCGTGCAAATATTGAGGCAACGGGTAGCCAAGCGTTAGATTTAGTGGCAAAGCAAGGTTTAGATCCGCAGCTTGATCTCCCTTTTAAAGGTGATATGGACTTAATGCGTCTACGTGACTTGCTCGAAACTAAAGGCGAGCAAGTCCCCATAGTTATGCTCACTATCACAAATAATTCTGGTGGTGGCCAGCCTGTCTCAATGGCAAATATTCGTCAAACAAAAGCATTATGCGATGAATTTAATAAACCATTATTTCTTGATGCTTGTCGCTTTGCTGAAAATGCTTACTTTATCAAGCAAAGAGAAGCCGGCTATCAAGACAAAACTCCCAAAGAGATAGTCCAAGAAATTTTCAGTTACGCTGATGGCATGACCATGAGCGCTAAAAAAGATGCCTTAGTTAATATGGGCGGTTGGCTAGCGTTAAATGATGATGATCTGGCGATGAAAGCACGCAATGTTCTCATTCTAACAGAAGGTTTCCCAACTTATGGCGGCTTATCTGGACGTGATTTAGAAGCCATGGCCGTTGGCCTTGAAGAAATCGTTGAGGAAGATTATTTAAATTACCGAATCGGCTCTACCGCCTATTTTGGCAATGCCTTAGATAGAATGGGTATTCCTATAGTGAAACCTGTCGGTGGCCATGCCGTTTATATTGACGCAAGAGCGATGTTGCCCCATATCCCACCATCTCAATATCCTGGGCAAGCACTGGCCATTGAAATGTATCGCTTAGGCGGCATAAGAGGTTGTGAAATTGGTACTGTGATGTTTGGTCAACAACCTGATGGCAGTGAAAAGCTTGCCGCGATGGACTTAGTTAGAATGGCGATCCCAAGACGCGTTTATACACAATCACATATAGATTATTGTATCGAATGCTTGGCTGAAGTGAATGCAAATAAAAACAAGCTTCGCGGTGTCGATATCAGCTGGCAACCTCCGATGTTACGACATTTCACCTGCCACTTTACGCCTAAATAAGGCAAGTAATTTAAAGTGTATTAACTTCTTATTCAATAGACTTTTACTAGGGGCTGTTGATCTTTCGCGGTTAAATTTTGTTCGAGATAAAAACGTTTTAATCGCGGCGAGTAGTGTGTAGCCTAGTCACTCTAAGCAAATACTGCTCAACAAAGAGTAAAACGTTTTTAGCCGAATCCTTCGGACAGCGTTTGTTGGTCATTTTTACGGCGTTATTGCCTTTTTATGTGACGCTACATGGATGTAGCTTATTAGACAATGCAGGAGCATATTGTCCTGAACAACCACATTACAAAGGCTCTACCTTGTATAAATACCCAACAAAAAGCTGCAAAAACAATCTCGAAAGATCAACAGCCCCTAATAAAGTTAGTGAAAGCTATTGAATAATTGCCTTATGTTCAGATATTTTCAAAATAATAACTTGTATATACAACCACTTATAAATTGCTTGTTTATACCTTGATATAGATCTAGTTTCATTGGCTAAAAAACCACTATCATGCTCGAGATTTAATAGCTCAAGCACGCTCATTTTCATTAATGAGCAGCGATTTTGAGCTATGTAACTAATAGTAAAAGGTAGAGGCAACACATGAAAATAGTAACAACAATGACATTATTCATTCTGGCAATCAGTAGCACTGCAATGGCCAATGAACAGGGTTTAGGAGTAAACAGTCATTCATTTGAATCCCAGCTTTGCTTAGATGCCGCAACAGGAAAAAAATCGCTAAATGACATCGCTAAACAACTCAACATTGATACTAGCGCACTCGATAGAACCATTAGCTGTAATGATATGGGCATCACAAAGTTTGCTAAAAAACAAACTGAGAGCCTAGAAAAATCATCTTATGTATTAACTGAAACCAATAAAGAGTTAAAGGCATTACACTCAAATCAAGATGCTACATTGTGCGTTATTGCGGCAACAGGTAATACTGCAAAACTAAGCAGCATGGCTCGTTTAGTTGGTACAAATACTAAGCACTTTGTAAAGTATAGCCGTTGTAACGACTTACCCGTTTTAGACTTTGTTTCACAGTACGGCGGTGAGCAAGCGTTGAAACAGCTAAAAAGTGTTATATAAATTCAGTCAAAAATATTTTTGACCAGTAAAACTAAAAATGACAAACACCAACAGTGTTTGTCATTTTATATGGCTACAGTTAATTATTCGCTTAATCTTTGTGTTCGCTATCTTCAACCATAGTAATCGTTTTTTGCACTAATTTAACACGCCCTGAATCAACTAATGCCTGTCTGAGTACATATTCAATTTGTGCATTAACGCTACGTAACTCATCATCAGACCAACGCTGCATTGCCGCCAATACATCAGGGCTTATGCGCAGAGGAAAGCTTTTTTTAGCTGCCATAAGAGTTCCTAATCCGCTTTATTAATAAAGACTTCCGGCATTCACCACAGGTTGAGTATTTTGATCGCCACATAATACCACTAACAAGTTACTCACCATGGCCGCTTTACGCTCTTCATCAAGCTCAACAATACCTTTATCTGAAAGCTGACTTAAAGCCATTTCTACCATTCCTACCGCACCATCAACAATTTGACTACGCGCAGCAATAATGGCTGAAGCCTGTTGCCTTTGTAGCATAGCATTGGCAATTTCTTGAGCATATGCTAAATGACTAATACGTGCCTCATGCACTTTAACTCCGGCCTTGCCTAGTCTTTCCTGTATTTCTATTTTCAACGCCTCAGAGACTTCTTGAGGATGGCTTCTCAGCGCAATTTGGTCGCCATCATGCTGATCATAGGGGTAGCTAATGGCCATATTACGTAATGCTGATTCACTTTGAATATTAACAAAACTTACATAATCATCAACTTCAAAAACCGCTTCTGCCGTATCGTCAACCGACCAAACAACCACAGTTGCAATTTCTATCGGGTTACCATGATTGTCATTCACTTTCATTTGATTAGATTCAAAGTTCCGTATTCTTAAGGAAATGGTTCTATGAGCAAAAAAGGGAATAGACCAACGCAAACCATTAGCTTTTACCGTACCAACATAAGAACCGAAAAATGTCATCACTTTAGCTTGGTTTGGTTGCACCATAAAAAAACCAGGGGCAATAAAAATAATAGTGAGCAAAGGAACAAAAAACCAAAAATTAGGCTGCTCAGCAATAATTTGTCCAACAATAAAGTAAATAAGTACACCTATGATTGCAGCGAGTACTAACAACATAATGTAACCGTTTACTGAAAAACCTTTTATCTCTTTCATAGAAACTCCTTTATTTTCTTTCATCATTATTTTAAATAATTTGATATCAAAGTGATATCATTTAAATATACATTGATAATTCCATTTGTCAAATTCAAGACATAAAAAAACCTCAAACCCATACAGGTTTGAGGTTTTTTATGCGTTAACCAGAAAGAAACTGTTAGTTAATACACAGCTTAAATATGATCGACAGCCATAATTTCATACTCAACAATGCCGCCAGGTGTGGTAATTTCAATTTCACTATCCACTTCTTTACCGATTAAACCACGCGCAATAGGTGAGTTAATCGAAATACGGTTTTGTTTAATATCTGCTTCATCATCGCCAACAATTTGATACTTCACTTCAACTTCAGTATCTATATTCAATAAGGTAACCGTCACACCAAAAATAACTTTACCCGTATTAGGTATTTTAGTGACATCGATAATTTGCGCATTACCCAATTTACCTTCAATATCTTGAATACGGCCTTCACAAAAGCCTTGCTGTTCACGAGCAGCATGATATTCAGCATTTTCTTTTAAATCGCCATGTTCACGCGCCTCTGCAATAGCGGCAACAATTTCAGGACGTTTAACTGTTTTTAATTCATTTAATTCAGCGCGTAATACATCTGCGCCATGAACTGTCATTGGATATTGACTCATAATTTAAATCTTATTTTTTATTAATTTATTTACAACGTTTATGTAACTCTTGGATAGAGGTTACTGTGTTGCGGTCGTCGGCAGCATGTGCCTGACAAGCAGCAAAAGCAGCATTCAGTGTGGTAGTGTAAGCTACTTTATAACGTAATGCACCGCCACGTAACACTTTTGAATCTTCAATAGCCTTACGACCTTCTGTCGTATTAATAATATAGCTATATTCGCTGTTTTTAATTCTATCAAGAATATGTGGACGACCTTCATGTACTTTATTCACTAAACGTACAGGTACATTGGCTTCACCTAAAATGATCGCGGTACCATGTGTTGCATCAAGCTCATAGCCTAAAGCAACCATTTGTTTAGCAAGCTCAACAACACGCTCTTTATCAGAATTACGTACAGAGATTAACGCTCTGCCTGACTTAGGCACTGACTCACCTGCGCCTAGGTTTGCTTTCGCATACGCTTCTTCAAAAGTATCACCAACTCCCATTACTTCACCAGTTGAGCGCATTTCTGGGCCTACAAGTGGGTCACTGCCGTGGAATTTGTTAAATGGAATAACCACTTCTTTCACTGAGAAGAACGGTGGGATCATCTCTTTAGTAATGCCCTGCTCTGTCAATGAACGACCAGCCATAACACGTGCGCCAACTTTAGCAAGCGGCACAGAAGTTGCTTTTGAGACAAAAGGCACAGTACGTGCAGCGCGTGGGTTTACTTCAATTAAGTAAACTTTGCCATCTTTCACGGCCATTTGCGTATTCATCAAGCCAATAACACCTAGCTCAAATGCTAAGTCTGTTACTTGCTTGCGCATCACATCTTGAATATCGTTACTTAAGCTATATGCTGGCAATGAACAAGCACTGTCACCTGAGTGAACACCCGCTTGCTCGATATGCTGCATAATACCGCCAACAACCACTTTTTCACCGTCACAGATCACATCGATATCAACTTCAATCGCATCATCAAGGAAGTGATCAAGCAATACTGGTGAATCATTCGAGACACTTACCGCTTCAGTCATATAGCGACGTAAATCATCTAAATCATAAACGATTTCCATAGCGCGGCCACCTAATACATACGATGGGCGTACTACTAATGGGAAGCCAATAGCTTCCGCTTTTGCCATTGCTTCATCAAGTGAAGTTACGGTAGCATTTTCAGGTTGTAATAAACCTAAACGGTCAACCGCTTGTTGGAAACGTTCTCTATCTTCTGCGCGGTCAATAGCATCAGGCGAAGTACCAATAATTGGCACACCTGCCGCTTCTAAAGCGCGTGCTAATTTCAGTGGTGTTTGACCACCGTATTGCACGATAACGCCTTTGGGTTTTTCAATGCGAACAATTTCAAGTACATCTTCAAAGGTGATTGACTCAAAATAAAGTCTGTCTGAGGTATCATAGTCTGTTGATACTGTTTCAGGATTACAGTTAACCATGATGGTTTCATAACCGTCTTCACGTAACGCTAACGCGGCATGTACACAACAGTAATCAAACTCAATACCTTGACCAATACGGTTAGGGCCACCACCTAAGATCATGATTGAATCTTTGCCTGTGGGCGCTGCTTCACACTCTTCATCGTATGTTGAGTACATATAAGCCGTATCAGAGCTAAACTCAGCCGCACACGTATCAACACGCTTATATACAGGGAAAATATCAGCGTTATGACGCTTTTTGCGAATTTCAGCTTCCGCAACACCAATCACATCAGCAAGACGTGCATCGGCAAAACCTTTACGCTTAAGTTTGCGTAAATACTCTGGATTTAATACTTTTAAACCGCCATCGCGCACTTTGGCTTCTTCTAACACTATGTCTTCAATTTGTACTAGGAACCAACGATCGATTTTAGTTAAACGGAAAACATCATCAACCGTTAATCCTAAACGAAATGCATCAGCAACATACCAAATACGATCAGCACCGGCTTCTTGCAGCTCATGCATAATTTTAGTTTTAGCGCCAGGTTGAGTCACATCAACATGTGGATCAAAACCATTAACGCCAACTTCCAAGCCACGTAAGGCTTTTTGCATTGATTCTTGTTGGTTACGGCCAATCGCCATCACTTCACCAACAGACTTCATTTGCGTGGTTAATCTATCTTCAGAGCCTGCAAATTTTTCGAAGTTAAAGCGTGGAATTTTAGTGACAACATAATCAATTGTCGGCTCAAATGATGCAGGTGTTTTACCGCCTGTAATATCATTAGATAATTCATCAAGGGTATAACCTACCGCTAACTTGGCAGCAATTTTAGCAATTGGGAAACCTGTTGCTTTCGATGCTAATGCTGATGAACGTGATACACGAGGGTTCATCTCGATAATTACCATGCGGCCAGTATTTGGACAAACACCGAACTGAACGTTTGAGCCACCTGTTTCAACACCAATTTCACGTAGCACTGCTAGCGAGGCATTACGCATGATTTGGTATTCTTTATCGGTTAACGTTTGCGCAGGTGCAACAGTAATTGAATCACCGGTATGAATGCCCATAGGGTCAAAGTTTTCAATTGAACAAATAATGATACAGTTATCATTTTTGTCGCGAACCACTTCCATTTCATATTCTTTCCAACCAATTAAGGATTCATCAATCAATAATTCTGAGGTTGGAGAAAGATCTAAACCACGGGTACAAATCTCATCAAATTCTTCACGGTTATAAGCAATACCGCCGCCAGTACCACCCATGGTAAATGATGGACGAATAATACAAGGGAAACCGATACGAGATGAAGTATCGTGTGCTTCTTCCATAGTATGGACAATTTCAGCACGAGGGGTTTCTAATCCAATTGCTTTCATTGCTTTATCAAAACGACTGCGATCTTCTGCCTTATCAATGGCATCAGCCGTTGCGCCAATCATTTCAACATTAAACTCTTTTAATACGCCTTTTTCTTCAAGCTCTAGTGCACAGTTTAAGGCGGTTTGACCGCCCATGGTAGGTAATACCGCACAAGGACGCTCTTTTTCGATGATTTTACGTACCACTTCCCAGTGAATTGGCTCAATGTAAGTTGCATCGGCCATTTCTGGATCAGTCATAATGGTTGCAGGGTTAGAGTTAACTAAAATAACTCGGTAACCTTCTTCACGTAATGCTTTACACGCTTGCGCACCCGAATAGTCAAACTCACACGCTTGACCAATGACGATTGGGCCTGCACCTAAGATCAAGATACTTTTTAAATCTGTTCTTTTTGCCATGTCTATATTCTCTCTTATCTTGTCTATTGGTTTAAGCTTGCTTAGCTTTGTATTCGTTTATCAAGTCGATGAAATGATCGAATAATGGTGCCGCATCGTGTGGACCAGGACTTGCTTCTGGGTGACCTTGAAAGCTAAATGCTGGTTTATCTGTACGGTGAATACCTTGCAACGAACCATCAAATAAAGACTTATGTGTTGCACGCAAGTTCGCGGGTAAATTATCTTCATCAACAGCAAAACCATGGTTTTGTGAGGTGATCATAACCACGTCACGGTCGATATCTTTAACGGGATGGTTAGCACCATGATGACCAAATTTCATTTTGATGGTTTTTGCACCACTCGCTAAACCAAGCAATTGATGACCTAAACAAATACCAAAGACGGGGATATCTGTCGTTAAAAACTCTTTAATAGCTGAAATCGCATAATCACATGGCTCAGGGTCTCCCGGTCCATTTGATAAGAAGATACCATCGGGGTTCATTGCTAGCACATCGCTGGCTGGCGTTTGTGCTGGTACTACGGTAAGTTTACAACCGCGATCAACTAACATACGTAAAATATTGCTTTTGGCACCAAAATCATAGGCAACGACGTGAAAGTCAAAGTTTTCTGGTTCAGAAAAACCTTCACCCATAGCGCTACCTAATGACCAACTCCCTGAAGTCCACTGGTATTGTTCTTTGGTTGAAACCACTTTTGCCAAGTCCATACCTTTTAAACCTGGAAATGCTTTAGCTTGAGCAAAAGCATTATCTTGTGCTGCTTGTAAGCTTTCATCACTTGCGTCATCAAGGGTTAAGATACAACCATTTTGAGCGCCTTTTTCGCGTAAAACTCGTGTTAACTTACGCGTATCAATATCGGCAATACCTAAAATATTATTCGCTTTTAAGTAATCACTTAAACTTTGTTCATTTCGAAAGTTGCTGGCTAAAAGAGGTAAATCTCGGATCACTAAACCTTTGGCAACAATAGTGTCTGATTCTTTATCTTCACAGTTCGTACCTGTATTACCAATATGTGGGTATGTCAGGGTAATAATTTGCTCTGCATATGAAGGATCGGTAAGGATTTCCTGATAACCTGTCATTGAGGTGTTAAATACTACCTCACCAACAGCCGTTCCCTGTGCACCAATCGCGGTGCCTTTAAATACGGTACCGTCTTCAAGTACCAAAATAGCAGATATAGCCAATGTAACCTCCAAAAAGAAGAAAGAAACGTAACGTTTCACCATTAAAACAGCATTAAACTGCCTTAAAATAAACACAAAATTCGCACATAAAAAATGTCAAAAATCGGCTTTTCGCTAAATTTTTGACAAAATCCACTTATTTTACGCTTGCAACCTTCTTTCGTCTAGTAAAAAATGTAAAAACTCGTTCTTTTATGTAATTTAATCTCTTTTAATGACCAAACAGTCAAAAACAACAGTTATCTAAAAAAACTAAATATCGATTATTTAAAATCGAGGACAAACCCACATCAATAAATTCTTGCCATAAACGATTCAGCTTTATGCTGTATAGTTTAATTTAAAGGAAAAAGCACGGAGTTAACGCCAGTCATTACTCCGTACATCCTGTACCACACCTTTTAGGCCATTCCTAGAATGTTCAAATTCTTTCCCGAAGAATTTGTGAGTTCTTTTGACTCCTAAGCTGGGCGGTACAGCGACAAGGTGTATTGTTGCTAATCTTTAAGACCCAACACATCTTGCATATCATAAAAGCCTGCAGGTGCATCATTTAGCCAAAAGGCAGCACGCATAGCGCCTAAGGCAAAAGTCATACGCGAACTTGCTTTATGGGTGATCTCTAAACGCTCCCCTAAGTCCGCAAAAAATGCGGTATGTTCACCGACAATATCGCCTGCTCTTACCGTAGCAAAGCCTATGGTTTCTCTGCTTCGCTCGTCAGTAATGCCTTCACGGCCATAAACAGCACATTTATTCAGATCACGTCCTAAGGTGTCAGCAATAACTTGTCCCATTTTTACTGCGGTTCCTGACGGTGCGTCTTTTTTAAATCTGTGATGTGCTTCAAAAATTTCTATATCAGTATAGTCGCCAATTGCCTTTGCTGTTACTTCTAACAGCTTAAACATTAAATTGACACCAACAGACGTATTTGGTGCTAAAACAACAGGCATTGTTTCACCAGCTTTTTCAATAAGTTGAACCTGTTCATCACTAAAGCCCGTCGTTCCAATAACCAAGGCCTTGTTGTGCTGATTACACCAATTAATATTCTCTAATGTGGTTTCTATTGAAGTAAAATCTATATAAACATCGGCATCAGTTAACTCACTAAGTTGTGTTGCCGTCGTTAGGCCAATAGCGCCAATACCGGCAAGCTCTCCTAAATCAAAGCCTGCAAATGATGAGCTGGGGCGAACGCTACCGCCAACGAGCTCAACACTTTCATGCTCATGAGCGGCTTGAATAAGGTTACGACCCATACGGCCACTACAACCTAAAATGGCTACTTTAACTTTCATGATACTTATCTCTTTTAAATATTATTAATGCTAGCTTTAACTGAAAATGAATGGGGTAATGATATAGCGTTAGATAACTCATGGGAAACCACATTCATAATTTTTAATTCTTGATTAGTTTCTTCTGCACTATCATTACTGATCATACTAATATGATAGAAAGCACAAAAATCAGCAAAGACTTGATTATTGTCGTCGATAAAATCCCAATTAACACAGGCAAGAAGTAAATTTTCACTTATCTGCATAAAACTGGCTTTTTGAGCCATAATTTTACGGGTGTTTGCTTGTTTTAATTGTGCAAAAATATCACTAAACTCTTGTCGACACTGTTCTGTATCAGTAAGAAGAATAATTTTATCGGGCGTATTTAACGTACAAGGTAAATGATAACAAGCACAGACGCTTTCAAGATCATAAGCTTCAAACGCCGCTAGATATCGGCTGAATAACCTTTCAATTTTTAGTGTTAATTTATCTGTCATGTCTATAATACAATCAAAAAAAAGCCCTCAACTGAGGGCTTTTAAAATAACTAACTTAGCTAATAATACTAAGTAATTCCACATCAAATACTAAAGTAGCATAAGGAGGAATAGCGCCTTGTGAGCCTTGCTCACCGTAAGCTAGGTTATAAGGAATATAAAGCTTCCACTTACTACCTTCAGTCATTAACTGTAATGCTTCAGTCCAGCCAGCAATAACACCACCAACAGGGAATTCAGCTGGTTGACCGCGATCAACTGAGCTATCAAACACATCGCCATTAGCAAATGTGCCGTGATAATGAACACGAACAGTGCTTGCAGCAACAGGCTTTTCACCTTCGCCAGTCGCAATCACTTCATACTGTAAACCAGACTCAGTTACTGTCACTTCATCACGTTTAGCATTTTCAGCTAGAAAAGCTTCGCCTTCAGCTGCTTTTTCTTTGGCGATTGCTTGCTCTTGCTCTTGTAATTTTTTAGAGACAACAGAGAAAGCTTCGTTTAAATCTTCATCAGATACTTGGCTAGCAGCATTCGCTAGTGCATCAGCAATACCAGCTTGTACAGCAGTGATATCAAATTCTTTAAAAGGATTGTTACGAAGTTGATCACCTAGTTGGCGACCTACACCGTAGCTTACACGTTGTTCAATAGTTTCAAACTTATTATCAGACATTTTAATTCACTTACTTTATTAATAAATAGGGTGTTAAAAAATTGGCGAGAGTTTATCACAATCCTGACTCAGTATGTAGTAGCACAGTATGGCTATTTGTTATTTTTTATAAGTTAATAATCAACAGCTAATTTTTATAAAAAATTTAGGGGTTGATATAGCAATAAATCGCGCCAAAGGCGATTAAAGTGAAACATCACTTCACAGCACATTGATTAAGTGAATATAATGAGGGAAATTTATAACAATAAATAATAACAATAATGACTGCTCCCACAGACGTAGAAAAACCAGAGCCAACTAAACCAAGCCTAACAGCCCTGCTTCCTTTTGCGGTATTCCTTGGTTTATTTCTTGGCACCGGCATTATCCTGACGCTACAAGGTGTAGACTTTGCTTTTTATCAGCTGCCCGCAAGCATAGCTATCATTCCCGCTATTTTTGTTGCCATTTATTTAGGCAAAGTGATAGGCAAAGAGCCCATTGAAAAACAGATAGGACAATTTATTAGTGGTGCTGGTCACGGCAATATTATGACCATGTGCGTGATCTATTTACTTGCTGGTGCCTTTGCTACTGTTGCAAAAGCCACAGGCAGTGTTGATGCCAGCGTACAATTGGGGCTAGCTATTTTTCCCGCGTACTTATTATTGCCCGGGCTATTTTTAGTGGCTGCATTTTTATCAACCGCTATGGGGACATCAATGGGCACAATTGCCGCCATTGCCCCTATTGCTTTAGGCTTTATCGAATCAGCGAGCATAGACGCCGCTCTTGTTGCTGGTTGCCTGCTTTCTGGCGCTATTTTTGGTGATAACTTATCCATTATTTCTGATACAACTATCGCTTCAACGCGCAGCCAAGGCGCACATATGAAGGATAAATTTAGGGTTAATTTTAAATTTGCCGTACCTGCCGCTATTATTTGCTTAGTTATTTTTGCGGTATTAGGTCAAAGCATTAATTACCAAATGAGCAGTGACTCAGCACTTATCGGCCTTATTCCTTATATTGTTATACTCGTCTTAGCACTTTCAGGGGTGAATGTTTTTGTGGTGCTCACCTTAGGTATAGTGTTAGCGGCCATTATTGGTATGTTAACCAATGATTATCAATTATCGGCTTGGATCAGTGATATCAATGCAGGTTTTGCCAGCATGCAAGACATATTTATTCTCTCGTTATTTATTGGCGGTTTAAGTGAGTTAATAAGACATCAAGGTGGTTTAACCGCCTTAACACAAGCGATAGAATCGCTTGCAAGAAAATTAAGCCCGAATAATAAGAAGCGTGCTGCAGGCTTTGGAATAGCCGGGTTAACCTTTTGTTGTAACTTCTTTACTGCTAATAATACCGTTTCTATTATTATTACCGGAGAAACAGCAAAAGATTTAGCAACAGATGGTGAGTTAACACCCGCACAATCAGCGAGTTTACTTGATATTTTCGCTTGTATTAACCAAGGTTTATTACCTTATGGCGCACAAGCATTATTACTAGGGGCAACGATAGGTATTTCACCATTAGCCGTTGTTTCTCACTCTATTTACCCTATCATTTTGCTCTTTACTGCAGGTTTTGCTTTTTGGAGAATGACAAGGGCTTAACTTTTTAGTTAACAAAAGTAGTGCTATCTTTTTTAACACCATAAATATCGCTAGGCTCAAAACCTAGCGTGACATGGAAATCTTTATTCCCTAGTAAGAAGCGTTGACGAATAAGCTGGGCATCATTGCTTTGAGCCACAACAAAATAGCTGCTTGCACCTGCTTTTTCTACTTTACCTACCCCTAATAACGTCACTTGTAAGTGGGATGAAAAGTTAATATTAGTCATCGGACTTAATAGTTGTTCGACGAGCTGTTTATCTACATGCTGATACTCGATAGGATCTATCAAGGTCATATGAAAGCGTTGATGATCACGTGCGGCTTGATTCGCACGATACTTGTCAAAGTCATCCACTAATATACCTTTAAGCTGCGTGAGATAAGGCTGTAGCTCTGCTCGACTAACAATAGCGCCTAAATACGTTTGCCCTTGATTATCAGATAATTTCCTTACTTGTATACGAAGGTTTTTTACCCGTTTAGTGTTTGGCTGTTGCTGGTTTAGCATCTTTAACGCTCTGGCTTGCTGTTCTGTAATTTTTGGCTGCTCTTGGTTTGACTGCGCAAATGCTGACCAAGGTGCGATATAACAACTGAGGACAAGACAAGAAAAAAGCCCTAACCTTACCCTTTTATCATTAACTTTTTGTAAGAAAGATATCATTATTGCTCCCTATAAATGTGCACACTATCGGCTAGCTATGTGTTGCCAACAAGGCAACTAGTTCATCCTCGGTAAGCACAGTTACTCCTAAATCTTGCGCCTTAGTTAACTTAGAGCCTGCTTTCTCTCCAGCCACTAGAAAATGTGTTTTTGCCGAGACACTACCAGATACTTTAGCACCTAATGCTTGCAAAGCCGATTTTGCTTCGCTTCGTCCCATCTGACTCAAGGTTCCCGTTAACACAAATGTTTGCTCTGCTAAGGGTAACTCATCGGCCGTTTTAATAACAATATCAGGCCAGCTCATTATTGCATCTAAGGCGCTGACAACAGCCAAGTTATGATCTTCTTTGAAAAAGCTGACAATATTTTTCGCAACAATTTCCCCCACATCATCAACAGCTTGTAACGATTCGAAACTCGCCGTCTGAATTGCTTGTAGGGTACAAAAATGATTGGCTAAATTGGCGGCAGTTGCCTCACCGACTTCTCTAATCCCCAAACCATAAATAAATTTGGCTAGGGTTGTTTGTTTGGCTTGCTCTATGGCTGTAATTAAATTTTTCGCCGATTTTGCCCCCATACGCTCCATAGTACTAACATCCATCTCTGTCAGTTTGAATAAGTCGGCAGGAGTAGCAATCAAGTTTTCATCAACTAATTGTTCAACTAATTTATCACCTAAACCATCAACATCATGAGCTTTGCGTGAGGCAAAATGCTTAATCGCTTCTTTACGTTGTGCGCCACAAAAAAGTCCTGCGGTACATCGAAGTACCGCTTCACCTTCTGCTTTGGCCACTTTTGAGTCACAAACGGGACAAGTTTCAGGAAAAGCAACCTCTTTAACATCATCACCACGTTTAGCCAAAACTACAGATACAATTTGTGGGATCACATCCCCAGCGCGGCGTATCACCACAGTGTCGCCTATTTTCAATCCTAAACGTTCAATTTCATCTTGGTTGTGTAAGGTTGCATTAGAAACCGTAACACCGCCAACAAATACTGGCGTTAATCGTGCAACTGGCGTTATTGCACCAGTTCGTCCAACTTGAAACTCGACATCTTCAACTGTGGTTAACTCTTCTTGTGCGGGAAATTTATAAGCAATAGCCCAACGCGGTGCTCGGGCAACAAAACCTAATTTTTCTTGTAAGGCAATCTCATCAACTTTCAGCACAGTGCCATCAATTTCATAACTTAAACTGTCACGTTTAGCTAAAATATCTTGATAAAAACCTGCTACTTGTTGCTGATCTTCTAATAAACGTACTTCTGGACACATGGGTAAACCTAGTGCCTTAACCTGACATAAACGCTGATAATGAGACGATTTTAAAAAAACCGCCTTATTGTCCTGATCGACTAAATCACCGACAAAGCCTAAGCCATAGGCATAAAAGGCCAAATTTCGTTTAGCGGTAATTTTAGAATCTAGCTGTCGTAAACTACCCGCGGCAGCATTGCGAGGATTAGCAAAAGCTTTTTCGCCTTTCTTTTTTGCTAGCTCATTTAACTGCTCAAAACTGGCTTTAGGCATAAATACTTCGCCACGCACTTCAAGCACATCAGGATAATCAATGCCGCTTTCACCCATAAGCTTTAAAGGAATCGATTTAATGGTGCGTATATTTTCGGTAATATTTTCCCCTGTACTCCCATCTCCACGCGTTGCCGCTTGTACTAAGACACCATGTTCATAGCGCAAGCTGACGGCTAAACCATCCAATTTAGGCTCAGCGCAAATAACAAGATTTTTATCACTTGCAAGTCGGTCTTGAATACGTTTAACAAAGGCTTGCCATTCATCGCGAGAGAATACATTGTCAAGCGATAGCATTGGCACTTGGTGAGTAACTTGACTAAACGATTTAAGCGCTTGCCCACCAACTTTTTGACTTGGTGAGTCCAATGTTTTCAGCTTGGGATGTGCCTGTTCAAGTGCGATTAATTCTCGCATCAAGCGATCGTATTCAGCATCCGGTACACTTGGCGCATCTAGCACGTAATATTGGTGATTGTATTGGTTTATTTGTTGGTGAAGTTTGCTAACTTGTTCAGTTAATTCAGCCAGTGAATTAGACATATATTCGACTCTTACTTGTGAGTATATTGGGATATTAGCCTCTGAAACTGTCAAAGGCTAATTGAATAAAAAATGCTTTTAATTTAATGGCGTACGTTATTCCGCACTGGCTAAACGGTACTGCCTATCAAACTCACGAATTTTACTAACATAATGTTGTTCAGCTTGCTTAGTTAATATATTTCGTTTGTCATCAAGCACTTGGGCATTAAACTCAGTTGCCAATTGCTTCGCTGCTGCTAGCATTTGTTCAAAAGCTGCAAAAGGGTCAACGGCATTAGGTAAAGCCATAAATAAGCTAACACCTTGAGTGGCAAATGTTTCCATACTATCGAGATCAAAAGATCCAGGGTTGAGCATATTGGCTAAACTAAAACTAATACCGCCATTACCAGCACTGTCTTGATGACGATGAAAAATATCCATTTCACCGTATTTCATGCCTAACGTTAATAAACTCGGTAATAATGCAGCCCCAGACATTTGTTGATTGGCGGGCATAACAACCGACAAAATAATAATTTGTGGCTCAATATCAATTGATTTCTGGCTAGCTTGTTTTACCGACGGCTGCTCGTTATCAGTACTTGGCGCTTGCGCATCGGCTTGAGTATCTTCATCAAGGGTTATGCCATCGCCAAAGTTAATTTCAATTTGATTACGTTTGATTTCTGCTTGTGCAGATTTAGCCTTATTTGCTCTTTTTCTTACTGGTGCTTTTTTCGTTTTCTTCGCTTCAGGTTTGGCTTGAGTGACAGGCTGTTGATAAATAGGCTCTAGGGTAATTTCTTCAAGCTCTTGTGCTGGTTCCTGATGAGCATCATGGTCATCTTTTGGTATTTCTGTTGACACTTCATGTGCGGGTACTTGCTCTTGAGCGCTTAAATCTGGATACGAATCTTCACTTTGTCCCGATTCTAAATGGCTAATTTCTTCAAGGCTAATGGCTTGCTCAAAATCTTGTTCGCTGTTAACTTCCGGCTCGTTTTCTTGTTTTAGTACTTTAACTTGACCAACGCCGTCTTGATCAAAACCCTTTCTGTCAAAATCACGACTTAATGGTTTGACCGGCTCTTTGCTAGTTTTTAATTTATAAGGATTTTTTTGCTTTCTAATTGTCCATAAACCATGAATAAAAATAGCAGCAATGACTACACCACTGATAATGATTAATGCGTTTCTGAAATTATCTTCCATTTGTTATGCCTGTTTTGATCACTTTTTAGCTGAAATTAAAATTATTATTGTTGTTTTTTATTATATAAAAAATGCAATTTAAACTCTAACAGAAACAGTGGTATTTTGTAACAAGTTAGTATTGTTATTGTATTTAGGCAGCGTTTATAATCAGTCTATGAATATCAATAAGTTACTATTTTTACATGTCTTCTTCTGTTAATAACAATTTACCTCCAGAAAATCAGCCTTTAGCTCATAGTGGTGCTGGCTACTTATTCAAAGGCTTTGAGCTTATTCGGTTAAAAGGGATTCGCCGCTTTGTTTTCATTCCACTGTTAATTAATTTGCTGCTTTTTAGTGGTGCATTTTACTTTATGTTTATCGAGCTTGAACACTATATGGCTCTATTATTAGATTGGTTACCTGATTGGTTAGAGTGGCTTAGCGCAGTGTTATGGCCACTGGCGGTTATTACTATCTTGGTTATTTTCTCGTTTATTTTTAGCACGGCTGCCAATTGGCTAGCGGCTCCCTTTAATGGCTTATTGTCTGAAAAAGTTGAAAATATCTTGGTAGGTCAAGCGACACAAAATGGCGGCATGCTCGATATTGTTAAAGACATACCAAGAACGCTTGGCAGGGAGTTAACAAAGCTCAGCTACTATTTACCGCGAGCCATAGGTTTTTTTATTATTTTATGGCTATTGCCAGTTTTTGGGCAAATTATTTGGTTTTTATTCATCTCATGGATGATGGCTGTTCAATATAAAGATTACCCGTTTGATAATCATAAAATTCCTTTTTCTGTTATGAAGGAAGCGTTAAAACAACGCCAAGGTTTAAGTTATGGTTTTGGCATTACCGTGGCAATATTTGCCATGATCCCTATTGTAAACCTAGTGATAATGCCTGTTGCTATTTGTGGAGCTACAGCCTTGTGGGTAGATCATTATCGAGATGAATTACTTTGACCTTGAATGAATGTCGCACTATGAGTAAAAATCATATATATTTAATGTAGTTAACTAAATTCGCTGAAAGTAAGCAATGACCACAGGAATTGATCAAATGACGACAACAAGTAAATACTCATTATTAGCTGGTGCTGTTTTATTTACCTTAAGCTCAGTAGCTTTAGCGAATGAAGACGCTGCTCCTGTTTCTATTCCTATGCTAGAAAATGCCCAAGTATTTGCTGATTTCACTGATGATATGCCCGCGGTACTCAATTACTTTACCCGCGCCTCTGAAGCGCAAGTCATTGAGTTTTATCAGCAACATTTCGGTGAAGCTATTTCACAAGAAAGAAAACGCGGTCGATTAACCCTATCTTATCAACAAGAAAAACGCATGATGCGTGTGGTTATTTCTCAGCAAAACAATAAACGTCAGGTTGATGTTATTGTTGAAAAAGCGCAAGAATAGTTGAGTGTTTACCTAAACGCTATATCCCGTATTCCCTGATTAAGTGACCAACCATTAAGTGCTAACTTCATGGTAAAGTGCCATTAATTCCATTGGTAATCTTGGCGAAAATGCCAATGTAAATATCCCCCATTCCCCCTAAAATTGATAAATGATATTTATTCAAATAGTTACTGCAAGATTTACAAAATTGAAATAAAATAGAGCCAATTTAAACACATCATTAACAATTACATTTCAAAAAGGAGTTTTATTGTGCGCCAACATAAAATATCAGCATTATGCTTAAGCTTAATTTGTGCTTTTAACGTCAATGCTCAAGAGCAACCAAAAGCTGAAGATCTTATTGGAAAATCTTACATCGGTATTCACGGTACTAGAATAGAAACCGACGAAGACAGAACCCTAAGCAATGGTTACAAAGACTATATTCAACATGGCTCAGGTATTGGTGGCGAATTTGGTCATAGATTTACAGAATCATCTGAACTACGTTTTTCATACACAGATTTAAATTTGGTCAGAAGAGCAGCAGGCAGCAGCCCTTCAGGCTCAAATATCGCGCTTAATTATTTATACTTCCCAACACAGAAGAATTTTTACGTTATGGGTGGTGCAAGCGTACTTGATGTGATTGATTCTAAAACATCTGCCAACGTTGGTGCTGGTTACCGTCACTATTTAAGCGAAAAAGCCGCCCTCTACTTTGAAAGTAATGCCCATTATCAGTTTGATAATAACTTCAAAGATCTATCGGCTCAAATTGGTTTCGTCTACTTTTTTGGTGACACAGCTAAAAAAGCAACTCGTTCAGCGCCTGCAAAGCCAGCACAAGTAGAGCAAGCCGCTCCTGTTGCACAAGCTGCACCTGTTGCTATTGTAAAACCAAAAGACAGTGACAACGACGGTATCATTGACAGTAAAGATCAATGTAAAATGACGCCAAGCATTGATAAGGTTGATAGCAATGGTTGTACTATCTTCACGGAAGAAAATGACGAATTAAGCTTACAAGTTAATTTTGATAATTCAAAAGCAACAGTTAAGCCAGAGTATTTAGACAACATTAAAGTGGCTGCTGACTTCTTAAAGAAATATCCTCATACTTCTTTAACAATCAACGGACACACATCAAGTCAAGGTTCAGCAGCGTTTAATAAAAAGCTTTCTCAACAACGTGCTGAAGCAATTGTTAATGTCTTAGTGCAAGAATTTGGTATCGATTCATCTCGTTTAACGGCAAAAGGCTTTGGCGAAGAGCAATTGATTAACCCGGCAAATACTGCTGCAGCACATGCTGAAAACAGACGTATTGAAGCCAAAGTGAGTGTTAAAAATAAAGTTTCATTAAAACGTTAATTTATTTTTTATACACATATATAAACGTACTAAACGCTGCTATCTTTGATTAGATAACAGCGTTTTTTTATTTAACTTATACCAACATACACCAACAGTGGAAGCCATCCTTGCCAAACACATTTAACCTACTCATTAAGCAAGTCAAAAGCTGTACCCTTTGCCAAACATTTTCAGCAATTGAAGCAAACCCTGTATTACAAGTTTCACCATCGGCAAAAGTGCTAATTGCAGGACAAGCCCCTGGTATAAAGGTTCATCAATCTGGCATTCCGTTTGATGACAAAAGTGGCGAGCGCTTAAGAGCATGGTTAGGAGTTAGCCCAGATATTTTCTACAATAAAGCGCACATTGCGATTTTACCCATGGCATTTTGTTACCCCGGCAAAGGCGCGTCAGGAGATTTACCGCCACGGCCTGAATGTGCAGATAAATGGCGAAAACAAATTTTATCGCAACTCCCGAATATTGAATTAGTCATTGCTATTGGCAGTTATGCACAAGACTGGCATTTGCCAAACAAAACAGAAAAAACACTCACAGATACGGTAAAAAATTGGCAGTATTATGTTAATAACACCACGCCAACAACCTTACCTATTCCCCACCCAAGCCCAAGAAATAATATTTGGCTTAAGCGTAATGATTGGTTTGAAAAAGACGTTATTCCAACTTTACAGTTAAGGGTTAGCAAGGTATTAGCGGCTCATTAAATTTCCTCTAAAATTGACATGATCCATTGAGCATTGTCACTAATAAATTTTTTATCTGCTGCACTGGTGTTCACCATGGCTGACTTCATCTTTTTCATATTTTTTTCAATATCACCAAGTTGCTTTTCCAGTTCAGCAATCATAGATTCTGGTACGTTACTCGCCTTCATTTGAGCAATATTACTTTTTAGCATTTGCTCCATTGACTCTAAATCCATGCCTTGTGGCATTTTCTGCATTTGGTATGACATCATGCCGCCCATTAATCGCGTGGCAACATCATAATATTCTTCAAGGTTGGCAAATTCAGAGTTTGCTAGAATCGATTTTATTTTTGGGTAGGCTTTTGAAGTTTCTAATTGGGCAATAATTTTCTCAGGCTGAGAAATATCGCTTTCATCAAGTGAGGCAGACAATTCAGGGTATTCCGCTTCTAATGCTTGCCACTGCAATGCAACTTGTTGAAATGAGGTTAACAGCTCCTTTGTTAAGGCTTGCTTTCCATAACTTGTAAAAGGTAATGCTATCAATACAATAGCAAAAAATAAATTGATCTTTTTCATGTTAATATCCTTTTATATTCGCCGCTTTAATCAAGCTGTCTATATTTTAGCCTACCCTAGCGTATTCTGACAGCTGTGAGAAAATGATCAGCAACACGGCAGGGAAAAGGATCAGAAAAAGAAATTTAGCATAGAGCAAAGGAAACACCACCGACAAGACAATGCCCAAGGCACTTATTAACATGAGCTTTTTATGACGTTTTGCAAAAGAAAAGGCTGAGACAAAATTACCCACTACACCGTTATTTTCCGTTCTTGAAAATAAGCATGGCAACACACCAACCACTAATGACAACAAAGCAAAAAAACAAGCTAACGCTATATTAAACCAGTAAAACTCGACGGATAAATCGGCGCGACTTTCCACGGTGATATTAAAGGCTTTAGCTAAAAATGAGTTTTGATCCACATATAAACTGTATAAAGCGATAGCGTCTGTCATCCATATTAAAAAGCATAATAATTGCACCACGACAACCAAGGCAACATTCCCTAAAAAAGCGCTCAGTTTTATCGGCGAATCTGTTTTAAGTTTTTTATCAAAAAGAGGATGAATAACTAAACTCACCAAGGGGGTAAATAGAATAAAGCCCGCGCAAAACGAAATAAACATCGCCTCTAAACTATAGCTTTTCAAATAAAACCTGATGACCTCAGCAAGCGAAAAAATAACCAATGTTGCTAATAATAACAACGCAAAACTAATGACTCTCATGGGAGATTGAGTAATTTTACTGAACAAAATAAACTTCCAGTTTGGAATAGATGCTTTTACTTTACCGTATAAATTAAACGCCAATATTGATATACGATAAGTAATTTAATATAGGCGCTATAGAATTAAATGTGTTGCACACGCACTGCGGCACATATTTTATGGTAAACTCCTTCCCATAATATTACGCAGGCTTAAAAGATAACATTTAAGCAATTGCGCCCCAGTTAATGACCCTTTTATTTTAGGTACCCTCATGAGAAAAACATTTTCATTAAGCCATGAAAAAATTAAAACCCCACGACTAGTCGATTCCATCAAGCATGATGTCAAAAAGTACTTAAAAAGAGAGCGAAATAAAAAGCTTCCTGAAGGCGTAGATTTTTGGGATTTTGATTGTAAATATGGTCACAGTGAAGAAACTGCCGACGTTATACATGTCTCTGCGCTAAATAAAAGCATTGATGATGCCGCTCAGCATGAGCTTGCTAGCTTTTATATCGAAATATTAGCTAAACCCGGTTATAGAACACCAAAGCCAATAGCTGAAGAAGATTAAACAAAAGAATTTATCAATAAGAGCTAAACTCGTGTTTAGCTCTTTTTTGAGTCTCGCTGCGATTTTTTTGGCAGAAAAAACTCACATGCTTGTCTGGTTGCTGTAGTGGGTTGATCCCAAGCACCACAGGTATCTTTCACATTGTCAGACGTTCGGGTAAATTGCTGACATTTTCCACACCGATTCATATTCACTCCACAGAAATAATCAACGACCAAGTGATTGGTTATAACGATTAAATAACACCTTAACAACAAATCATAAAACGGTTGTTGATTAGCATCAATTTAGCCGATTAAACTAACTGGTCAAACGCCAACTAAGCACTATACTTTAAATGTGCTAAATAAATTGTGGAGGCTATTATGACTATATCTACTCGGCTAGATTGCTACTTAACTGAGCACAATATCCCTTATCAAGTCATTAAACATGAACACAGTGCTAGCTCTGTCGGCAGTGCTATCATGGCTAAGATCCCTTTAAACCAAATAGCAAAAGCAGTGATTTTAAAAGATCACGAAGACAGAAAGTTGATGGCTGTTTTACCGGCCAAAAATAAAGTGAGTCTATCAGCTATTAATGACTACTTGATGGGCAGTTATAAATTACTAAAAGAGCAAGAAGTCTATCAAATGTTTAACGATTGCGAACACGGTGCAATTCCACCTGTGGGTGATGCGTTTAATATGCATATGATCTGCGATGAAATGTTAGATCACTTAGATCATGTTTATATTGAGGCAGGCGATCACCGTACTTTATTACGTATTAGCCATAAAGATTATGAAACTATGGTGGCTAAAAGTAAGCATTTACGTTTTAGCAGTGAAATTATCCATTAAGCTGACGGCCAAAAACGCTCAGCCAATCTAGGAGGTAGCACTCAGTTAAATACGCGAGAGACAGCTTTAAAAGCGCTGTCTCTTGTTACTGTGTTATCGATACCCTATCACTATAATGAGTAATAATGCTCATTCATATCCCTTATTTTTCTGTCCCGTTGCTTTTCTTTATAGCTCTCTATTTCGCGCCATTTTCGTTTGCTTTGTTTTTTACTTTTCTTTTTCTCTTGCGGCTCTTCAAATTCGCATAACTCTTCATCGTACCAATTATTATCTTGCATCATCATTACTCGTCTAAATAGTTGACCTCAATGTAATAAACATAGATGACATTTTTTTTACTAAAACATGACAAAAATATGAAGCTTTAAGACGGCGCATGAGTCATATCACTTGTTGATTTTTACTCTCTGCGCTATACAGTATGGAGATACATAGATAAGATTCAATTAAGGTAATATTGCATGATTTTTCAATTAGGTAGACATTCCCCAAAAATATCGACAACGAGCTTTATTGCCCCCAGTGCTAATATTATTGGTAATGTCGACATCGCTGAAAATGCTAGCGTTTGGTTCAATGTGGTTATTCGCGCAGATTTAGACAAGGTGACTATTGGAGAAAATTCCAACGTTCAAGACGCTAGTGTATTACATGTTGATGAAGGATTTCCCATCAATATCGCCAAAAATGTCACCATAGGACACAAAGCCATGTTACACGGCTGTAGTATCGATGAAGGCAGCTTAATTGGTATGAATGCCGTAGTACTCAATGGCGCAAAAATAGGCAAAAACTGTATTATAGGCGCAAATGCCTTAGTCACTGAAGGTATGTCGATACCTGATGGCAGTTTGGCGATTGGCTCACCTGCCAAAGTGGTTAAACAGCTTGATGATAAAGTTAAAGCTATGATGGCAGCAGGTGTTGACCATTATGTGCATAGTAATCATCAGTATAAAAAATCATTAAAACTAATAGGTTAGTCTTACAAATATTGACTGGATAAACCTATTCAACGCGAAGCAATATACTCAAAGCCCCCGTCGAGAAAAACTGATTTGTCTTTTCTCGACGGGGGTCATATATACAATATTATTTCATAAACTTGTGATTATCTTTAAAAACGGTATTCCGCATAAACACCAGCGACACGATCAAAACTATCATCAAGTTTATAGTTATTTTCTAATGCATCAAAGCTTGAGTAACCTGCAAATACACCAATATCAGTATTTTTGTTAAACACATAATTCAAGCCAACATTGACTTCATGCGCATCCTCTTGGATAAAGTCTTTCAAATCACGGTAAGTATAATTGGTCGATACTGTCCAACCCTTCGCTACATTTGCTTGTAAACCTACAGAGTAACGGAATTCATCTTTATTTTTCAGCTTCTCTTCATCCCACTTTACGTAGCCTAAAGAAAAAGTCATGGCAATATTTTTATTAAAAACATACTTACTAGTTAAATCAGCACCATAACCAAAGGTGTCTCCATTTGCTATTGAATCATGATAACCTCTAAAGCCTACATCTACCGCTAACTCCAAGCCTGTTTTATTAGCAGGGCGTGCTAGAACTCGATATTTTAGCCCACCTAATCCAAGCGTTAAATTATCAGTTAAACCGTATTCTGCATTTAAATAAATTTCACCACGGCTGTCGTTATTTTCTTCTCCTAACGCTAAAGCACCATTAATCAAAATAGTTCCATCTGTTAATGTTAAAGGCCTCAATACTGGATTTTCAGGATATTCTGTTGCTGCAAATGCAGTAGATGAGGCTAATAATAATGCAATGCTAATAAGTGATTTGTTCATGCTATGTAATTCCCTAAAGTTAGTGTTTTGTAATTTATGGAATAATAGTAAAGCGATGTTACGTTCGATTCTTGATGGTTTTTGTTTATGAAATGTATGGGGAGTGTGAGAAATTGTAAAAGAAGCGAATTAATGAATGCATTAAAGGTTGTTTACCTTTCTTTAGCGCATGAGGTTAGACTTTCGAGTACTTGAAGTTTGTTTAACTGCTTAATTGGCTCGCCTGCTAGAGTCGCAAGCAGCTAATTAATAACAACGGCGATTGGTTTACCTTCTAAGCACATCCAAAATTTGTTGGTATGAGGTACTGGCAATACTTTCAGAATTTCCGCCTGTGGTGTTAACAAATTGGATCACCACAGCATCTATATCACTGTGATAATTAGCAACGCTTTGGTAGCCTGGTAACCAGCCTGAATGATTAAACCAATAAACAGATCGGTAAATGCTTTTTTCACTAGCAGTCAGTAAGCTGCCTGTATTTAACGCGCGGATAAAGATAGCAATATCTTTTACCGTTGAAATCATCGAGCCTCCTGGAATGACATAATCTTGCATCGATCTATCAAGGTTTTCCCAATAACCTTTGGCTAATAACAATGGGTCAATATCACTCAGCATTAAATAAGTATCATGCATGCCTAATGGAACAAGAATATTTTCACTGATAAACACCTGATGGCTATAGCCTAATGCCTTATCTAATATTTTTGCTAATAATAAGTAGTTAGTATTCGAGTACTCATACTTACTGTCAGGTATAAAATCGGCGGGCTTATCTAGCGCAAATAACAAGGTGCTATCAATATCAGTATGTGCGTTATGCCAGTCAAAACCTGCTTGGCTGTCAAAATCAGCAATACCACTTCTGTGCTGTATCATCTGCTTGATTGTGATTATTTCGGCGTTTGCTATTCTACTGGCTAATTCAGGTAACCAAGTCGATAGAGTATCATTGAGTGAAATGTAGCTCTGATCAATGAGCTTAGCGGCGCTCACCGCGATAAATAGTTTACTTATACTGGCAACTTTAAACAGTGAATTAGCGTCTGCAGATTGCTTTAGCGCTTTATCTTGAATACCTGCGGCAAAGCTTTTATCAAGATTACTGGCTTGTTCAACATAAACAAAAATACCATCAATACCTTTACTGACGGCATCATCTAATACTGCTTGAACCGTTGTTGGTGTCGAGCCTGTAGGCGTATTAGCGCTTGTAGAGCTACCGCCACTGCCACCACCGCAGCTAATAAGCATAAAGCTTACTAAAATAAGCAGTATGCTTGGTGTGTACTTTTCAATGCTCATGTAAGCAATCCTATCAACCTGATTTAACTAAAATATCACTATCTTGTGCACAGTGCTACATTGATATATTGCCGATTTTCGCAGGCAATGACCATGATACTTTGACTGCTCTCGCTTTAAAGTGTCTGCAATTGCTTAACATTATGGTAACAACTAGCATATTAACTGATTTCTATCCTAATGATTTTCCTCTTTATTTTAACTCGGCTGATTTTTATCCGGCGCTAAATCGAAATATTAACTATTTATGCTACTCTTATTAGTTACTACTTGTTTTACCTTGATGCAGTTGATTTAATTTTTTATTAACTGCTATGTAGTTCATGGATAAGTCTCATATTTATACAATAAGGATGCACCATGAAAACTAAAATCTTTAAAGTATTAGCAGCAAGTTTGTTTTTACTACTTCCACTTACTAGCACTGTTCATGCCGCAAAAGGCGATAAAGAGGCAAAACCGGCCAACTTAGCTGATGTTTGGATTATTGTTGCCAAGCGCGGTCAAGAAGCACAATTTGAAAAATCGTTCAAAGAGCATATTGTCTTTCGTGAAAAACAAGGCGACCCAAAAAAATGGCAAACATATACGCCCACTATTGGCGACAATCTTAACTTCTACGTAGTTAGACATTGCTGCACTAAGTGGGAAGACGCAGATAGTTACGCAAAATGGAACAGAAAAAACAAAATAAATGAACACTGGAATAAGCATACTGATCAGTATGTCGCCAGCTATTCACATTATTTTACTCGCGTTGACTTTGCCAACAGTTACTGGCCAGAAGACGATGATAAATTTAAGTATTTTGCCGTTAACAGTTATAAAACTAAAATAGGTGCAGGACGTACTATAGAAGCCACCAAAAAACAATTGAGTGATCATGCTAAAGCGATGAAGTGGCCGTATCCTTGGTCTTGGGGTACACAAATTGGTGGCGAGAGTAAAATATCTTTAGTTATTCCCTATGAAAATTATGCGGGAATGACACCCCCTGATGTTTCTTTCTTTGAAGCCTTAGCCAAGCATATTGGTGATAAAAAGAAAGCTGATAAATTGTTTAAACAGTGGGCGAAAAGCTTTGAAGATATTACTTATACTGTTTATCGGAAGCGAGATGATATGTCGATGAAGGAGTGATTTTTTAGTTATCCTAAAAGCCACAGAAGTTAGCTGAACGTGTAGAGTTACAATGACGCTGCGTGTTTAGCTAAATTTTCTAGCGCTTGGAGCTTGATTTTCTGCTTGACGTCGCGGTGGCGGTTTATCTGTTGAGTTTAACTTCAAGTGCTTGGAGGTTGATTCACTGCTTGGCGTCGCAGTGGCGGCAGCACTCAAAGAGAAAACGTACTTATGTTCACCGTAACGTAGTCAATTGCAGGCGCTTGGAGTTTGCCTCACTGCTTGGCGTCGCGGTGGCGACGACACCCAAAGGGACGCTGCCTCCGGCGTCCCTCTGGACTCCCACGGAGCCCCAGCTCAGTGAAAACACGAATAGCCATTTTGAGCTTACAGTCAATGCCTGCCGATATTCGTCCATGAAAAGCGGCAGTCTTCGCCATCCATGGCTCAGCTTGACTGACACTTTTCAAAATGGCGATTCATTCACTGAGATGGGTAATGGGAGTTCTTGGAAATAGCCGAACACACATCTTACATATTATTTTTTGATAGCAAAAACATAACAAATCCAACAATCTAATCCCCCACCCTATCAACAAACACCAAGTCTGCTTGAATCAAGTGCCGAAATGAAAGGCAATATTCACGTATTGCCATCAGGATGATGGCAAAGGCAAAGCAGCACATGGATGTGCGTTCTTTGCCGTTACGTCGAAAATATTGCCTTGAATGGAGGATCACACTTGATTAGCAGCGTCGGGGGATTCCAAAGGGGGCTCGGCGTTAAGCCCCCTTTGGGTGTCGTCGCCACCGCGACAATACTGAAACCGTATACTTAACCGTTAAATTTACAATGAGCCTGTCAGCCCCACATTAAAGTTGTATAAATAATTGTTTTACTGTTAATGCCAAAAAGATATTATCATCAGTACGTTAAAATTCATTCAATAGGAAGTTATGCCTAACTCTGAAAAATCACTTTTCCAATTGAAGTCATTTCGTTATGCACTCTGGTTACCAATCTCAATTGCTTTTCTGATATCTGTATACATCATACTTACTAGCAACCTTGTTTATAAAACCGGCTTTGTAGGTTTGAATAATTTATGGGATATATTCAAAGTACCTTTAGCTGTATTATCATTAGCGTTTCCTAGTGTAGCCTTAGTTACAGCCAATCACCGCTCTATACAGAGTAAAAGACAAATTCAGTTAACTGCATCCCAAAATACTTTGAAGAACTTTTATGATTCGATCAATGACTTTGAGAGGTACTTGGATTCTTTTGCATTCCAAGATTGTTTCATCTACACGAATAAAAGAGTTCTATACAAAAAATTCTTTCCGGAAAATAGCCCAATACATGTTGAAACTACGATAGATAAAAAAACAATATCGAACATTAAGGATTTTTACCAAAATAACATTAACAATATAATGCAGGAAATGTCTGAAGCTAAATATTTAGACAGTAAAGCAATGTTTATAACATTTCCTGATCAAATCATTGCCGACCTGTATAAACGTCTTCAAGGAAATTGGTTAGTTAATTTTGGGATTGAAGTAAAAAACGATGCTTTTGGTAAATCTGATTCTGTTATAAAGAGTATAGCGATACTTAATGATGAATTTTATTCATTGCTTGGGTATTGTATGGAATATAGTAGCGAAAATGGCCTAGTGATTTGCCCACATGAAGTACTATTCGACATGCCATCTTGGAAGGTATTCCATGAGCAGGTAGAGAAAAAGTTTAATTTTAAACTTGAGTCAATTGACTTTGAAAGATTAATCCCCCCTGAAGTTAAATATAAAGATTTTTTATAGTTATTAAAAAACCCGCACTCTCTATTAGATAATGCGGGTTTTATCAAAAACTCAGTTTGCAATCAAAAGCCGATTACCAACCCGTCTTCTCTTTAAGTGCAGAGCCGATCTCAGCAAGAGAACGAACCGTCTTAACACCAGCCGCTTCTAACGCAGCAAATTTCTCATCAGCCGTACCTTTACCGCCAGCGATAATCGCACCAGCGTGACCCATACGCTTACCAGCAGGTGCAGTAACACCAGCAATGTAAGAAACAACAGGCTTAGTAACGTTAGCTTTAATGTACTCAGCAGCTTCTTCTTCTGCAGTACCACCAATTTCACCAATCATTACGATGGCTTCAGTTTGGTCATCCGCTTGGAACATTTCTAATACGTCAATGAAGTTAGTACCTGGAATTGGGTCACCACCAATACCTACACAAGTAGATTGGCCGAAACCTGCATCAGTCGTTTGCTTAACCGCTTCATACGTTAATGTACCAGAGCGTGAAACAATACCTACTTTACCTGGCTTGTGGATGTGACCTGGCATGATACCAATTTTAGTTTCACCCGGCGTGATAACACCTGGGCAGTTTGGTCCAATCATGCGAACGCCAGACTCTTCAAGCTTAACTTTTACGTCAACCATGTCTAACGTTGGAATACCTTCAGTGATAGTAACGATAATTTCGATACCCGCATCGATAGCTTCTAAGATAGCATCTTTACAAAACGGTGCAGGAACGTAGATAACGGTTGCTGTTGCGCCAGTTGCTTCTACGGCTTCACGTACTGTGTTGAATACGGGTAAACCAAGGTGCGTTTGACCGCCTTTACCTGGGCTTACGCCACCAACCATTTGTGTACCGTAATCAATTGCTTGCTCTGAGTGGAAAGTACCTTGACCACCAGTGAAACCTTGACAGATAACTTTAGTATCTTTGTTAATTAATACAGACATTATTTGCCCTCCGCAGCTGCAACAACTTTAGTCGCTGCATCGGTTAATGATTCAGCTGCAATGATGTCAACATCAGAGTTAGCTAATACTTCACGACCAGCTTCAGCGTTAGTACCTTCAAGACGTACAACAACAGGAACGCTTACGCCAACTTCTTTAACAGCGCCAATGATACCTTCGGCAA
>JAPHTO010000147.1 GCA_026196955.1 Colwellia sp.
AAAGAAAGCATCTACAAAAGTGTCGGGGCTTTTTTACTGATAAATAGTAGGTAATGATTGTTCACTCCGCCAATGGGTAAACAAATGACTTATCGAATAATTTGCTAACTTTTATGAGAAGAACTTATGCCTTATTTACTTACAAAGAAGAAGCCTCTATAAAAATGTAAAATTTACCCCAGTATGAAAACCATTCATTCGTTTATGTATTTACTGTCAAAGCGTTACTGTTTGTAACTTTATGTTTCAAATTCCCCTTTCATCGTAAAATAAATGTAACTTATCTGATCCTTTTTCAGCTTTGATGCATCTATATCTATAATGCTTCAATAAAAAAATTATTATAACTAGGATGGGATAATGAATTTAACCCGCGCCGCTTTGAAAAATCCTGCCGCTATTGTGGTCATTGTTGCTTTAGTGATGGTGTTTGGGTTGATGAGTGTTTTTAAGTTACCTATTCAATTGACGCCTGATATTGAACAACCGCAAATTAACATTTCTACTGGTTGGCGAAGTGCTGCACCCGCTGAGATGGAATCTGTTATTATCGAGCCTATTGAAAATGTGGTTAAGAATACTCAAGGGGTCACTCGGGTTACCACTAATATTCAACGAGGCTTTGGTAATATCACACTGACATTTGATGTTGGTGCAGATATGCAAAAAGCGATGCTTGATGTCATCAATAACCTTAATCAAGCACCACCCATCCCATTGGATGCTATGGATCCTGTTGTATCAGCAGGGGGCGGACGTGGTGGCCCAAACACCGCGTCTTTAATGATCAAAACATTACCTGACAACCCTGCTCAAGATTTAGGTCAATATCAAAAACTTATTGAAGATGTTGTCAGACCTAGATTTTCCCGTATTCAAGGCATGGGGCAAGTCAATTTACAAAGTCATCGTCCTAGAGAGTTAAGAATAACCTTTGATCCATTAAAAACTGCGTCATTAGGGTTATCCCTTTCTGATATTAGCTCAACGGTGGCACGAGCCAGTGATGTTTCTGCAGGTGTTGCTAATGTTGGCAGACGACAATACACAGTGCGTTTTTCTGGGCAATATGATGTTGCTAACTTGACCGATATGATTATGGGTTACAGCGGTGAACGGCCTATTTATTTAAAAGATATTGCTACTGTGGAGAATACTTTAGTTGATCGTTTTGGCTTTAATATGCGAAGCGGTCAGCCTTCCTATTATTTCACTTTAAAGCGTCAAAATGATGCGAATACAGTGGCACTTTTAGATGAAATAAATCTTGCTGTTAAAGAGCTCAACGAAGGCCCAATGAAAGAAGCAGGCTTGGTTATAGAGCTAAGCTTTGACTCTTCAGTGCATATTCGTAATGCTTTAAAACTAGTGCAAAATAACCTTGGTTTAGGTATTGTGCTTGCGCTAATTATTCTTTGGTTGTTTTTACGCGGCTGGAGAAATATCTTAATTATTGCCGTCACTATTCCTGTTTCATTGATGGTCGCCTTTGTGGCGCTAAGTGTTTTTGATCGTAGCTTAAATGTTATTTCTTTAGCTGGTCTCGCTTTTTCTGTTGGGCTGGTGCTAGATGCCGCGATCATAGTGCAAGAAAACATAGTGCGGCTGCGCGGCTTAGGCATGGACAGTAATAAGGCCATTATGCGAGGTGCCTTGCAAGTTACCGGGGCATTATTTGCTTCAACGGCAACGAGTGTCGCGATATTTTTGCCTATTTTATTTATGGCGGGCATTGAGGGGCAGTTATTCTCTGATCTTGCCTTGACACTTTCTATTGCTGTTATTGCTTCACTTATAACAGCGATTACTATTCTTCCAATTGCAAGTCGGTATTGGCTTAAATCACAAAATGATAACGATCCTTTTGCCCATTATTGGGAAAAGTTAACCAGTTTGGTCATGCGTTTTACCAACTCACAAGCAAAGCGTTTTGCTTGGGTCACTTTTTTATTAGGGGGCTCAATTTTAGTTATCGTGTTAATGATGCCAAAAACAGATTTTATGCCTCGCGCACCAATAGATGGCTTCTTTTTTAGCTTAAACATGCCACCGGGTGGCAATGTTAATTTTATTGAAAAAGAAATGGCATCCTTAGTTAAGGCAAGGTTGGCTCCTTATCTTTCCGGTGAAAAATCGCCGAAAATAAAAAGTTATAATTTTTACTCTTTTGGCTCGGGTGCTACAGGCGGTTTTATTTATTCGGCAGATCCGACTCGTGTTGAAGAGCTGATGAAGGTGATACGAACCGAAGTGCTCGGTGGGTTACCTGATACACAAGCCTTCCTATTTAGAGGGTCGATGATTAATGTTTCAGGTGGTGGAAATGGACGAACGGTAGAGATCAATGTGCAAGGTCCTGACATTGAAAGTTTAATGTCAGTAGCACAAGTGGGTATTGATGCTATTAATGAAACAATGGAAGGAACAACGGCTTTTCCAAATCCAGGTTTAAGCTTATCAGAGCCTGAGCTGAAGTTAACACCCAATGATCAACGCATTACCCAAGCCGGTTTAACACGTCGTGATGTTGCTAATGCCATTCGCGCTTACACTAGCGGTTTATTTATTGGTGAATATTTCGATGGTAACGAGAGAGTTAACGTAATATTGCGTGGTGAGCAGTGGCAAACACCTGACGAATTATCGGCTTTGCCGATTCATTCACCATTAGCAGGAATTCAAACTATTGGTGAGTTAACTTCACTCACCAGAACCGCAGGCCCAACGAGTTTAAGACGTGTTGATGGTAAGCGAACCATTAGTATTCAAATTTCGCCACCAGCAACCTTGTCTTTAGAGGAGGCTCTCGTTGCAATAAACGAAAAAGTTATCCCTAAAATGAAGGAGAAATTACCTGTTGAGGCCTCTATTCAATTAAGTGGTAATGCCAATAAAATGGCTGCTGCAATTAATGATATGGTTAAAAACTTTATTTTAGCGTTAATTATTTTATTTTTGTTAATGACGGCATTATTTAAGTCACCCAAAGATAGCTTATTAGTGTTATTGGTTATGCCCTTAGCCGTTGCTGGTGGGGTTGTAGGTTTAAATTTATTAAATTTAGTGACTTATCAATCATTAGATTTATTGACCATGATTGGTTTTATCATTTTACTCGGTTTAGTGGTTAATAACGCCATTTTAATTGTTGATCAAACGCGTCAAGCTGAAAAAGAGGGCTTATCAAGAAGACGCGCTGTCGCGCAAGCTATCCGTATTCGGGCTAGACCGGTGTACATGAGTACACTCACCAGTTTGTTTGGCATGTTGCCATTGATGATCATGCCCGGTGTTGGTAGCGAAATTTACCGTGGTCTTGCGACTGTGATTGTCGGTGG
>JAPHTO010000071.1 GCA_026196955.1 Colwellia sp.
CCCTGTTAAAAATATATATAAAACAAAAAGGTATAGTGTAACGCGATACCTTTTTTGTTTTTAATTTCGAAAAACATGAGGAAAACCAACTACACTGTGAAGTCATTAAAAAGCACGCTACAGAGCATACCTTCCTCGCTGTTCATCATCATTGCCATGTTGATTGGCTTAACTATAGGTGCGATTAGCTCGACAGTTTTTACAGGTGTTGATGAAATTGCAAACGCCTTTGTAATGCTACTTCAAATGACCGCATTACCCTATATTGCATTATCGCTTATTATTGGTATTGGCAACTTATCTCCTAAAAAAGTAAGCAGCGGCTTTAAGCAAACCTTGGTTATTTTAACCGCCATGCTAACGCTCGTGCTTGTCTATATTTTACTTGCTCCCATCGCCTTTCCCGACTGGAAGTCAGCTGACTTTTATAGCTTAAATACCATTAAGACGAGTCAAGAGTTTGATTTGATAAGTTTATTTATACCAAGTAACCCTTTCCACTCATTTGCTCATGGCTTAATACCTAGTGTTGTATTATTTAGCATTTTAGTTGGCGTAGGGTTAATGCAAGCAAAAGCTAAAAAACAAGCATTATTAGCGTTAACAGGATTAAATAACGCCATTATTAATGTTAGTAATATGGTGATGCGCTTAGCACCTCTAGGTGTTTTTTGTATTGCCTTAAGAGCTGCAGCAACCGTTAATAGCGAACAAATTGATGGATTACTTGTTTATATTGTTACCGCAGGTGTCTTAGTGTTCTTACTGAGCTTTTTAGTATTACCCGCTATTGTCGCAACCATTACCGTGCTAGGTTACCGGCAAATTATTAAGGCATCTCGCGAAGCTATGATCACCGCTTTTGCAACAGGAAGCTTCTTCATAGTTATTCCCTTAATTGTAGAAAAAACAAAACAACTCATTTATGAAGTAACGGCACAAAATAGCGCTTCAAAACCTACTATTTCTGCGGAGCAAATTGTAGATGCGATTAGAGTACCTAGTATTATCGTGCCTATTAGTTTTAGCCTTCCTGTGGGGGGAAAGTTATTAGCATTGTTATTTGTTTTATTCGCCGCATGGTTTTCAGGCTCACAAATTAGCCTAGATCAATACCTTAATTTGCTAGTGGCTGGTTTACCGCAACTTTTTGGCTCAAGCTCTGTTGCAATGCCTAACTTGCTAGAGCTGTTGAACGTACCAAGTTCATTTTTTGAATTATTTCTAGTGGCAGAAAACCTCATTGTTGGACGTTTTAGCGCCTTACTTTCGGTTATTTTTTCTAGCTGTTTGGTATTACTCATTGCAACAAACATAACTCAACAATTTACTTTAAAGTGGCGCTCGTTCACCAAATACTTAATTATTTTACCCATAATTTCGGTGATTACTTTTCTTACCCTGCGCATCACTTTTGATAATATAAGCTATCAATATCAAGGTTATAGTAAGTTTATCGAGCGTGATTTTATCTTACTGGATGTTGAGGCTAAAGTGCTTCCCGAACCTGAAAATATTGAGGTAATGCCTGATTCATCAGTTGATGTATTAACACGAATAGAGCAACGCGGTTTTATTCGCGTAGGTTATTTTAGAGATGATCTCCCCTACGCATTTCATAATAGTGATGGCAAGCTAGTTGGTTTTGATATCGAAATTATCAATTTACTTGCCGATGATCTCGGTGTGGGTATCGAATTTGTTCGTATTTTTCACGAGCAAGCAAAAACACTGTTATCGTCTGGCTATTTGGATATGACCACAGGAATACCCGTATTACCGAGCAACATGAAAGAGCTCACTTTAACCATTCCTTATACCACTCAAACCGTTGCTTTTATTGTTAAGGAAGAAAAACGAAGTGAGTTTACTAACTGGAAAAATATCTTCAAGCGTGATGATGTTATCATAGGTATACCAGAGCTCTTTTATAGTGAAAATTTAATTAAACGTTATTTTAAACACGGAAAAGTATGGGAAATATCAACGCCAAGGTTGTTTTTTAAAGAGCAATACCAGCATATTGATGCCATGCTCTTTGGCGCTCCTACGGCTTCAGCTTGGACATTATTACATCCTGAATATACCGTGGTGGCACCAAGCCCTGCCCAGCCTCCACTGTCAATGGCCTTTGCTATTAATAACGAAGACAATGCCTTTGAGCTATTTATGCGAAACTGGATCACAATGAAGAAGAATAATAACGATATAAATCGTTTATTTGATTATTGGGTTGCCGGCAAAAATCCCGATTTTCTGTCTAATAATTTAATCGAGTTAAAATAACTATGTTTATAACCATACCTTTCAATCAAAATATCCCTAAAATGAGTTTTGTCATTGCAGCCATTCTCTCCATGACTGCTTGCAACACAAACTATCAGGTATCAACCAACTTAGATAAAGAGAACTTTCAGCAGTACTTTTCAGCTGCTGAGGTTAAAATCTATGAAAGTGAAAAAGATATGCCAACACGCCGGCAATTCATTGGTTTGGTTGAAGGACAAGACTGCCAAGAAAAGCCTCATCATGCTGCACCAGATAACATAAATGCCAGAACACAAGCAAGACAAAAAGCTTTTGAGCAAAAAGCCAATGGTATAATTTTTACTGGCTGTGCTGAACTCACTCCAGAGCAATTAGTACAACTAAGTCAAAGCAGTGATGCTCAACAATGCCACGCCATTACTATTTGTTATGGTAAGGCTTATCTTGTAGAGACAGAGACTAAGTAAACATTGATGAGTAAAAATAACCGCGTAACCTTAGATTATATTGGCTATATTGAGTCTCCCTTTAAAGAGAAATTTGCTATTCCGCGTCAACCGGGGTTAGTAAAGGCTGCTCAAGGAAAAGTCATCTTAACGGGTGATAGCAATAATGCTGATATAGTCAAAGCGCTAGAGCAGTTCTCTCATATTTGGCTGTTATTTATATTTCACGGCACGCAAGCACAAGGTTGGAAACCGCTCGTTAGGCCGCCTCGATTAGGCGGGAATAAAAAAATGGGTGTACTGGCTACCCGCTCTACTTTTAGGCCTAATCCCATTGGTATGTCGGTAGTTGAGTTGACGTCTGTCGAAGTGAGCAACCAGCAAGTGATACTGCATATCTCTGGGATAGATTTGTTAGATCAAACGCCTATTGTTGATATCAAACCCTATATTCCCTATTCTGATGCCTTACCTAATGCCGATGCGGGTTTTGCCCAAACACAGCCAGACATTAATGTATCAGTAACCTTTAGTCATTCGGCTCAGCTATCTTTAACAAAATATGAGCAAGAATATACGGGCTTGTCACAACTTATTGAGCAAGTGTTAGCGCAAGATCCTCGTCCAGCCTACAAGCGAGATAAAGTGGATGACAAGGTGTATGGAATGACATTGTATGATCTAAATATTGAGTGGCAAATGCAAGACTTAACAAGCTTACAAGTAACCCAAATAACCAAGCCTTGTGCTAATACCAGTACAGGCAATAACCAATGACGCTAAGACTGTTAGTTGAGCTACTACTATTAGCAGCAATTTGGGGCGCTTCTTTTATTTTTATGCGTATTGGTAGCCCTGAATTTGGGCCAATACTATTTATGGCGCTACGCACATTAACCGCGAGTTTATTTTTATTACCCCTCGTTTTTTATACTAAAAAGCATAGTGCTTTTAAGGGCTATAAAGCTAAAATATTTGTTGTTGGAATTTTCAATACTGCAATTCCCTTTGTGCTATTTGGTTATGCTACCTTAACGCTTTCTGGTGGTTTAACCTCGGTGCTTAACGCCACAACGCCGATGTTTGGCGCAATAGTGGCTTACCTTTGGTTTAGAGACAAGCTAACCGTCAGTGCCTCTTTTGGTTTGTTGATTGGTTTTATTGGCGTGTATTTATTAATGCTCGATAAAATAACACTGGGTCAACAAAACATCTTACTACCCACCCTTGCCGCGTTGTCCGCTTCTTTGTGTTACGGCATAAGTGCTAATTACACTAAAAAATACCTAACGGGTGTCAGCTCAACGGTGCTAGCAACTGGTAGCCAGGTGTCAGCTACCCTAGTATTACTGCCTATTGGTTTATTCTTTATACCAACTCAGATCCCCAGTAACGCAGCCATTATGTCAGTCTTATTATTAGGCATATTATGCACAGGTGTAGCCTACATTATTTTCTTTAACCTAATCGCCAATCTAGGCCCTTCAAAAGCCATGTCAGTTACCTATTTAATTCCTGCTTTTGGTTTATTTTGGGGGAGTTTATTTTTAGATGAAGTGATCACCACAAGTATGATCATCGGTTGTGGCTTTATTTTAACAGGCGTTGCTTTAGCAACGGGGTTATTGAAACTATCAAAAAGAAAAATCGATAAAAGTAAAACTAATATCGATTTTAAATAGTGGTACGTTTAGAAAAATAAAACGGCGTGGTTAGTTTTTAACAACCTTGCCGCCTTTCATAACAAAATCAACGTCGAGTAGCTCTTTGATGTTATTTAACGGGTTACCGTCAAAGGCGATAATATCGGCTATTTTACCCTGCTCTAGTGTGCCTAAACTGTTCGACATGCCAATTAAATCGGCGGCATGGATAGTAGCGGATTTCAAAACAGCACTATTTTTCATACCCGCTTGCACCATAAGCACACCCTCTTGGCCATTATTGCCATGAGGAGAAACACCGCTGTCAGTACCATAGGCTATTTTAACACCAGATTTAAAAGCGTTTTTGAAATTTGCTGTCATATCCGCGCCAACACGAATCGCTTTGGCTTTTATCGCCTCTGACATAAAGTTAGTATTTTTAGCTAAACCGACGACGGTATTTCCTGCCATTAGCGTCGGGACTAAATAAGCACCTGACTTTTTAAATAACTTAATACTTTCTTTATTGGCATAACTAGCGTGCTCAATACTATCTACACCCGCGCGAAGCGCTGCGTTTATGCCATCAGCAGCATGGGCATGGCTAGCAACTTTTCTACCTAAAGCATGAGCAGCATTGACCACTTCTTTTAACTCGTCATCGGCCATTTGTTGCCCAGTGCCGGTATCCGTATCAGATAAAACGCCACCGGTTGAAGTAATCTTAATGACATCGGCACCATACTTTATTGCCTGACGTGTAGCACGACGACAGTCATAAGGGCCATCACACACGGTTTCACTGGTGCGCATTTTTAAAATATCAGGACTTAGACCGTCAACATCACCATGACCACCTGTGACTGAAACCGGTGTGCCTGCGGCTATAATGCGTGGGCCATCCACCCAGCCTTTAGCAATACCATCACGAAGGGCAAAAATTTGCTCGGCACTGGCGCCTAAATCTCTTACCGTGGTAAAGCCTGCCATTAAGGTTTTTTTAGCATTAAAGGTACTTTGCATCAACATATCAGCATCAGACATGCGAAGTGCTTGGCTATCATTTTTTGGCCCTAGTTCGCCACGCAAATGTACGTGCATATCCATTAAGCCCGCCATGACAAAACTTGAAGATAAATCAATTAACTTCGCATCTTCAGCAATGTCACTTGCGTTAATAAAGCCCTTTTTAACTTCGGTTATAATACCGTTTTTGATCACCACGCTTTGCTTAGCTAGTGGTTTCTCACCCGCTACTTGTAATAGAGTACCCGCGTGGATGACTTGAGTTTGTGCAAGTAGATTAGAGGATGAAAAAAGAGAAAGTGCAATTAAGGAATATTTTAATGACTTAATTGGCGTGGTTTTTATTGTTGTCATGGTGGTATTGCTCTTTGATTTTGCTACTTACAAGTAGACAATTAAATATAGCTGCCAATACCTTAACAGCTATATTATTGTAACCCAATAAGTAAACGAGTATTTTAACGTGTTAAAACCACCACCTATCGTGTTATTGATTAATCACTGAAAACTAGTGTTGATGACCACCAACGCCATGAGCATGCCCATGCTCTACTTCTTCATCAGTTGCGGCGCGAACGTCAACAACGTCAATATCAAAAGTGAGTACTTTGCCCGCAAGTGGTGGATTGATATCAACTGTCACCATAAACTTACCTGCCTTGACTACGGTTACTTGGCGTTGACCTTGCTCAGTATGCACAACAGCAACCATGCCTGCTTTCCATTTAGCATTTTTACTCGGTAAACCTTGTAGATGTTTAACTGGTACACGTTGCACCATATCTTCTTGACGCTCACCATATGCCTCTTCTGGTTGCAAAGTCACACTGAACTTATCACCCGCTTCTTTGTCAGTTAACGCTTTCTCTAAGCCAACTAAAGTATTATTAGCGCCATGTAAATAAGCAAGAGGATCGCTTCCTTGTGATGATTCTAACTCTTCACCTGCTTCGTTTTTTAAAACATAGTGAAACTGTACAACCGTTTTATCAGTAATTTTCATTATTATCTCTTTCAATTAGTAACTCATAGTAATGGCGCGCATTTTAGCTACCTAAGCCCATAAAAGCAAAATAACCACGCTTAAAACAATTAAAAACATCCCTACATACTCAATAGCGGTTATTTTCTCTTTAAACAAGCGGTAAGTCAGGGCTAAGGTAATAAAAAATTCTACCTGCCCTAATGCTTTGACATAGGCTGCTGTTTGAAAACTTGCACCAGTAAACCAACCAATTGAACCAAGGACACTGGTAATGCCGACAAATAAACATAAACGCCAATGCTTTAACATCAAAGTAAGTTGATTTTTGTCTTGAATATACACGTAAATCACTGACACAACTGATTGCACTGTGATCATAAATACCAAAGTTACTGCCGCACTTACCAATAAGTCGGTCTGTAAAGCTAGGCTTGACTCTCGAATAAGCAAGGTAGTTATAGCAAGCCCTAAACCGGCGGCAAGTCCAAATGCTAAACCAGTCATTGCATCTGATCCTGCAAATATTTCTCTTGGGCTAAATTTAACTTTTGAGACTAAAAATACGCCAACAACCCCAACAATTACACTGAGCCAGCCCAGAAAACTTAAGGGTGCTGAAAATAATAATGCCCCGACAATAGCCACTTGTATGGCTTCTGTTTTGGCTAGGCTGGTAGCAACGGCAAAGTTTTTATAGCGAAATGCCGCAACCAAAAATACCGTCCCTATAATTTGCGTGATACAGGCGATTAGCGCATAACGTAAAAAATCATTGTTAAAGCTTGGTAGCTCAACATCACGAAACTCTAACATCCACCACAAATACGCCCACGCAAACGGTAAAGCATAAACATAGCGCACCGACGTGGTTGCCATAGCATTCAATTTGCCAGAAAGCTGTTTTTGGCCTGCTGTGCGCACGGCTTGCATAGTGGCAGCAAGTAGAGTGAAATAAATCCAAATTTCCACTAAATTTTCATCCTGTTTTACGTTAAGAGCATTAAAGCCTGCATACTCGCTAAGTCAAAGAGTAAACAGCCAAAGTACGATAAAGGTTACACTGCAAATTGTTTATCTAAACGACTTATGCCTAAACCACTTTGTTTTTCTACTTTTATTTGCACAGCAATGCGATCTTTAAGCGCTTCAACATGGCTGATAATGCCGATCATTTTTCCACTGGCATTGAGATTATCAAGGGCAACAAGCGCCGTTTCTAAAGCGTCATTATCTAATGTGCCAAACCCTTCATCTAAAAAGAGTGAGTCAATACTGGTTTTACTGCTGACTAAATCAGAAAGCGCTAAAGCGAGTGCCAAACTAACAAGGAAGCTTTCACCACCAGACAGTGTTTTAGTATCTCGAACGCTATCTCCCTGCCAAGTATCTAAAACTTCCAAAGTTAGGGTATCGCTTTGCTGGCATTGCAACTGATAGCGACCATCAAGGTGATTAAGCTGTTCATTGGCTAAATAAACAAGATGATTGAGGGTTAAGCCTTGTGCAAATTTTCGAAA
>JAPHTO010000101.1 GCA_026196955.1 Colwellia sp.
AAGCGATTGAGCAAGGTACAGTAGTAGCACAAGAGAAAAGCTTAGACTTACTTGCTCGTGCTTATCTTGGAGCAAAAGAGCCAAAGCAAGCGATTAACGTATTGCAAGAGCTCTCAAAACTAGCAGACAGTGGTAAGTACGACGCTTTATTAGCGCAAACGTATTTAAATACCGAGCAATGGCACAACACTATAAAATTTGCTGATATAGCCATTGCTAAAAGTAAAAATGATAGTGAAGCGCCGTATTTAGGCAATATGTATTTGGCTAAGGGCATGGCTAACTTTAATTTGAAAGCGTTTGAACAGTCACTTGCTGCGTTTGTAAAAGCTGAAAAATTACCAAAAATTAAAAAAACTGCACAACAGTGGGCTAAATATGTTGAACGAGAGCAAGTCGTGTTTCAAAGGCAGCAGGAAATTCGTTTAGCCATGCTTAACTAATTATGTTTAATTCCCACCATTTATAAGCGTCTTCGGGCGCTTTTTTTTGTTTTTAATCCATGAAAATTATGAGAAGCTTTACTTGAAGATAAAATAATAAGGAAGTGGGTTTGAGTTTAGTTAGTAATTTTCAAATGATGGCTGAATATAATCATAGGATAAATGAGCAGTTAATCACTTGCTGTCAGTCACTACCAACTAGCGACTTGGTTAAGGAGACACATTCCTTTTTTCCTTCTGTTATCAGTTATTGGAATCATATTTTGTTTGGTGACATGATTTTGTTGCAGCGCTTAGCGGCAAATAATATATCCTCACTCTCATTAGCAGACTTTTCAAACTTGCCAACACCTAAATCACCGTCTGATATTTATCACCAAGATTTTGATGCTATTGTGGTGTTAAGAAGAAAAGTTGATTCGTTAATTACTCAATATTGCCATGATTTATCTGAGGCTGATTGTGAACACTATATTAGTTATCAAACGACCGAGGGTGAAAACATCACCAAAAAAGTCGCAGATGTTACTCAACACCTTTTTAACCACCAAACCCATCATCGCGGACAACTCACGTGCATATTAAGTCAGCTAGGCGTTGACTATGGCTGTATGGATTTACCCGTTATCGTGTCAGAGGGAAGTTGTAAGTAAATAGCAACAAACCCTAATATTGAATTAGTTAAGGAGGCGTATGAAAAAGGTTGTTATTGTTACTGGAGGTGGCCGTGGTATTGGTGCAGCGACATCAATATTACTTGCTGAGCAGGGTTACTGTGTTTGTGTGAACTATCGAACTCGCCATGAGGATGCTGAGCAAGTTGTTGCGAAGATAAAAGCACGAGGAGGAAAAGCATTTGCTCATGCTGGCGATGTTTCAAATGAGGCAGCAGTCAGTCAGTTATTTGATGCTACAGAGCAAAAATTTGGCACAGTGACCCACCTAGTTAACAATGCCGGTATTTTATTCACCCAGTCTCGATTAACCGATATCAGCTTAGAGCGATTTAATAAAGTTATCACTACCAATATCAGTAGCTGCTTTTTGTGTTGCAAAGAAGCGGTTACTCGCATGAAAAAGGGAGGAGCAATTGTGAATGTTTCATCAGGCGCAGCAAGAACGGGCTCGCCAAATGAATATATCGATTATGCTGCCTCTAAGGGAGCCATTGATACGTTAACTAAAGGCCTGTCTATTGAAGTTGCCAAGCAGGGGATTCGTGTTAACTGTGTCCGACCGGGGTTAATTTATACCCAAATGCACGCAGATGGCGGCGAGCCCAATCGAGTTGACAGGTTAAGTACCAATATTCCATTGCAACGAGGGGGAACCACATTAGAAGTTGCCAATGCCATTGCTTGGCTATTATCAGCAGAAGCTTCATTTGTTACCGGCACGTTTGTTGATGTTACTGGTGGCCTTTAATTTTATTTTAATTTACTTACCCGGAAACTCTCTATCATCATGAAACAAAAGGTTTATCTCATTCCTGGTACCATGTGTAATGAACGCTTATGGTCGGCTATTTTGCCTTTAATTGAAAAGACTGTTGGTGAGTATTTTGAGTTTGTTCATGTCAAAATTCCTCGAAACAAATCTTTTCAAGCCTTATCCATTTTTTTAAATGATTTTTTTCAAGAAGATAAAGTGACGTTAATTGGTTTTTCGCTGGGCGGTTATATTGCCTCACACTTTGCAAGCAGTTATCCTCACCGAATAGCGAAAGCCATGATTATCTCTAATAGTCCGTGTGCTTTGCATCATGTAGAAGAAATGCAGCGACAAGATATTATTGAATTTATTCAGCGCTATGGCTATAAAGGCATGAGTAAAGCAAGAGCCGCTCAGCTTTTAGATACTAATCGATGGACTGATCAGCAATTAACACAGTTAATAGATATTCTGAGACTTATGGATGCTGAGTTAGGAGAAGTTGAGTTTAAAAGCCAAATGGTAAATACATCAAAGCGAGACGATCTGTTTAAGCAACTGGCGAATAGTTTAGCTCCTTTGACTTTTTATTACAGTGAGGATGATGCTCTAGTTAACTCCTCATGGTTAGAAAAATTACAACAACAAGCTGACAATTGCTTAATGATTTGCTCTAACGGTGCAAGTCATATGTTGCCCCTTGAAAAAGCTGATGAATGCTCAGAACAAGTTATTGAATGGCTAAATCCAGCTTAAATTACTCAGCTGGCTTTTTATAGGTGCAGTAGAAGCTCGTAACTTGGCATGTTTTCAGTAATAGTAGTGTTTTACAGTGTTAATGGTAGGAAAATAAATGGAAATGGAAGAGTCGATAAATGTATTTGGTGAACCTTTAGAGATTTGTGGTGGCAATCCAGTCACGGGTTTTTATCGTGATAGTAAGTGTAATACTTGCGCACAAGATACAGGTTCACATACCGTGTGTATAGAAGCGTCTAGTCAGTTTTTAGAATACTCTCGTTTTAAAGGCAATGATCTGTCTACGCCAGTACCTGAGGTTGGTTTTAAGGGGATAAAAGCAGGCAATGCCTGGTGTTTATGCGCAGCTAGGTGGTTACAAGCATTAGCTGATGATAGAGCCCCAAGAGTATATTTAAAAAGAACTCACATCAAAGCGCTTGAGTTAATACCAATAGAATTACTAAAGCCTTTCGCGCTTGACTTGAGTTAATTTGCTGACATGAACAAATAAAGCTGCATTATAACGAACAGTAAAATAATAATTAAAGGTAATGCACTTCTGCTTGTTCAACCTTGAATTGTTCGACATAAAGCTTTGCAAGCTCATTCGAGCCAAAGTAATCTTTTATTACTCTTCGAAGGGGAAGTTTTACATGCTCAAGCTCAGGGGATTGGTTTGTCGCTAAAAACAACCAAGTTTCAACGAGGGCAACAGGCGGGTATCCATGCATAATTAAATCATCCCTAATAAGTGATTATTTAACTATAGGGTACCTTGGTCATAATTGCGAATTATAAAAAATTGCACGTCAATCTGATAATCGCTCCCTTTTAGAGAGCGAATTTGATTGTTGAAGTAGCTTAAGGTTTTTGGCGAGAAAGTCTAATTCCTAAAAGCCCTAATCCCATTAAAAATAGTGCGGTAGGCTCAGGCACATCTTGTGGATCTGGTTCATCACCAAACGTAGTTTCATCACCATGAATTCGTATATAATCAACGGCACCGATAAATGCTTCTCCTTGCCCAGTGGCAAAATCATCTTCAAAGAAGTTAAGGATATTATCCATAGGGACTGCTTGATCTGAGCTGTCAACAAATGGAGATAGTTCTATACCATTAAGAAAGGTAGTTATAACACCTGCTGAGCGTACAAATGCGATATTGAAAAATTCATTTGTGTTAATTTGACCACCAAGAATATTAACGCCTGATACATAAAAATCTATTTCACTATTGAGTACATAAAGGCCGTTATCGGATGTCAAATCTTGAAAGTCAATTAACTTGTTCCATGAAGCCGTGCTATCTTCAATTTGAAGTCTCATTTCAATCGCATAATCCATTGTGTCATCAAGTGCATCTGTTAACCTTAGCCCTTGATTAGCTGAAAAATTATAAAATCCGCCACTTAAGGTTCCTCCAGAGGCAATCATGTCAACGCCATTGTTCAATGTATCACTTAGATCATTATTGAAATCATAACTTTTTATCAAAGCAGCACTTGCGGTGCTGGATAACAACATGGCATAAGTTAAGGCAAAGATGATTTTTTTCATTTTATTGTCCTATATAAAATTTAGTTGCACATTTATTAAGCAATAAATATTCCGATACGAGAATGACTTTGTTTTCAAATAGTTACTTTATATTTGTATTTAGGTTTTTCAAAAGTGTAAATAATGGTGACACTTCACCTTGACTGAACTGTATGATTTTTACAGGAGGGCATTTCTAAATTGATTAAAAGAATAAGTTGCAAACTGACTATTATTAAGAATGTGTATGCTTTAATTTGGGGCATTCATTGACCTAACTCATTATAGAATTAGGTCAATATTAAGTGGATAGATCTTAATTCATATTTCCATGGCGAACATCTTTACCTTCAACCAAGTAAACGATGTATTCGCACAGGTTAGTGGTGTGATCGCCAATACGCTCTAGCGCACGAGCACACCATGTTACCCGTAGCGCGTTTTTAATTTCACGGGGGTTTTCCATCATTTTAGTAACTAACAAGCGTGAGATATTGTCGAACTCTTCATCGATAATATTGTCATTTTCAATAATTTTATAGGCCGCATCTGTATCCATTTGTGCGTAGGCAATTAGCGCAGTATTTAAGGTTTCACTTATATGCTTGCCTAGGTGTTTTAATTCAACTAATGGTCTAGCGCCTTCTTCTTCGGCAAAATTACCTCGTGCGAGCTTGATGGCATTTTTACCAAACTTAACGGCCTCATCCCCCATTCTCTCAAGGTCTGTGATACTTTTAATAACACTGACAATTAAACGTAAATCACTGGCCGCAGGTTGTCGACGAGCTAATATTTGCGTGCAATATTCGTCAATTTCTAACTCCATTGAATTAACTTTTTTATCGCGCTCTATCACTTGTTCCGCAAGCGTTGCATCAGCATTTAACACCGCACTAAGGCCATCGTTAACTTGCTGCTCTACCAATTCACCCATCTTCATAACAAGTGTTCTTACTTGCTCTAATTCTTCATTGAAACGACGAGAAATGTGCTTATCTAAATGTAATTTTGATGTGAAGCCTGACGGGCTGCTGGTTTTTTCTGATGTAGTCATTTTCTTCTCCATTTAACCGAAACGGCCAGTGATATAGTTTTCAGTTAATTTGTGACTTGGACGGGTGAAAATATCTTCTGTTTTGCCCATCTCAACTAATTTTCCCATATGAAAATAAGCGGTATGTTGTGAAACCCGAGCTGCTTGCTGCATTGAGTGCGTTACTATGGCGATGGTATATTTTTCTTTAAGTTCATCAATTAACTCTTCAATTATAGCGGTAGCGATAGGGTCAAGTGCTGACGCAGGCTCATCCATAAGAATGACTTCAGGGCTTACGGCTATCGTTCGAGCAATGCATAAACGTTGCTGTTGTCCACCAGATAACCCGGTACCAGGGTCTTTCAAGCGATCTTTTACTTCATTAAACAACCCGGCTTTTTGCAAGCTGGTTTCAACAATTTCGTCTAATTCCGTTTTATTGTTAGTCAAGCCATGTATTCTAGCGCCGTATGCGACGTTGTCATAAATTGACTTTGGAAATGGGTTGGGTTTTTGAAAGACCATACCAACGCGTGCCCGAAGTAGCACAGGATCTAACTCTTTTGCATAGATGTCTTCGCCATCGAGCATTAATTGTCCTGTGACGCGGCAAATATCAATGGTATCGTTCATACGATTTAAACAACGCAAGAAGGTCGATTTACCACAACCTGACGGGCCAATCAGTGCTGTCACTTGATTTTTTGCTAAGTCTAGGCTGACATTATGAATAGCTTGTTTGTCGCCATAATGAACATTGGCATTACGAATAGACATTTTTGCATCATCAGCATAAATATTTCCAACGGTTTGTGTTAACTCTACTTGATTGAGCTCTACTTGCGATGGTTCATTTTGTTTTATATCGATAGTATTCATTTTATTTTCTTCTTAAACTGTTTCTTTTAAAATCATTTTTTTTCAAACTTAGATCGCAATACTGTTGCCGTTACATTAATCACTAATAATAGTGTTAATAAGACTAAAATGGCAGCAGAGGTTTTTGCTAGAAAAGCTCGCTCAGGGCTATCTGCCCATAAAAATATTTGTACCGGTAGTACCGTTGAGGAATCGACAATACTGGTAGGTACATCAACAATAAAGGCAACCATACCAATCATTAGTAAAGGCGCTGTTTCACCAAGTGCTTGAGCGATGCCAATGATTGCCCCAGTAATAATGCCAGGCATGGCTTGCGGCAATACATGAGAGAAAGTGACTTGCATTTTTGAAGCCCCCAAGCCTAATGCCGCTTCTCTTAATGAGGGAGGAACTGCTTTAATCGCTGCTCTACTTGCAATAATTATCGTCGGTAATGTCATTAAAGTTAAGACAATACCACCGACTAATGGCGCAGAGCGAGGTAGTCCAAATAAGTTAATTATCACCGCTAAACCCAGTAGACCAAAGACAATAGAAGGGACAGCCGCCAAGTTGTTTATATTAATTTCAATTAAGTCAGTAATACGATTTTTTGGGGCAAACTCTTCTAAATATAACGCGCCTGCAACACCTAGCGGAAATGACAGTAATAAGGTGACAAACATGGTTAACAGTGTACCCATGAGTGCTCCTTTAATACCGGCAAGCTCAGGCTCTCGTGAGTCACTGGCAGTAAAAAAACTCACGTTAAATCGACTTTCAATACGCGCTTCAGTAGCCAATTGAGCTAGCCACATCGCTTGTTGTTTAGTGATACGTAAACCAGCCTCACCGACTGCAAAGTCTTCTTTAAGGTAGCTGTCTACGTCGTCATCAAGTCTAACCCAAACTGTTACTTGCTTATTCAACTGATTGGGTGCCGCAATTAATGCATCCTTAATGGTAAATTCTGCGTTGGTAGAAAAGAGTTTAAAAAGTTGACGCTTTTCTTTGCGACTCAGTTTTTTACCTGTTGATGTTGAGAACATTTGGTAAACTGAGTTTTTCAATACCTTGCGATAGTTTGCTGATTTTAGCTGCTTTGCTAGCACCTGTTGTGTTGATGAATCATCAACGCTAAGCCAATCACTTTGATAATTAACATCAAGCTTAACCCAGTGTTGATGAAAAGCGGGTAAGGCTTTTGAGGTGATGTCGCCTATTAAAATAACCACTAGCATAAAGCCGAAAAGTACGGCAAACAGGCCAATGCTTTTGAATCGCTTTTCTTTTTGATGGCGTTTTTTAAGGCTTAAGGCGACCTTCTCTGTTGTAGAAGACGCCGTTGAAGCTTCAGTATGGCTCATTGGGGAATTATTCCTTGAACTCGCTGGAGAATTATCGATTGAATTAGTCATATTGCTCTCTATATTTTCGAACGACTTTAAGCGCTAAAATATTTAAACCAAGTGTGGTAATAAATAGCATTAACCCTAATGCAAAAGCGGCCAATGTTTTTGGACTGTCAAACTCTTGATCGCCTGTTAGCAAGGTAACAATTTGAACGGTTACCGTTGTCACTGAGTCTAACGGGTTTGCGGTTAAGTTGGCTGCCATACCCGCTGCCATAACAACAATCATGGTTTCACCAATAGCGCGAGAAATGGCTAATAAAATAGCGCCAACAATACCGGGTAATGCTGCAGGTAATAAAACTTTAACGACGGTTTCACTCTTTGTTGCTCCCATGCCTAATGATGCTTCTTTTAAGGCATTTGGCACTGCGCTGATGGCATCTTCTGATAATGATGATACAAAGGGGATAATCATGGTGCCCATAACTAATCCTGCCGCCAATGCACTTTCAGAGGCTACGCTTAAGCCAAACGACTCCCCAAGATTTCGAATAACAGGGGCTACGGTTAGTGCCGCGAAGAAACCGTAAACTACCGTAGGTATGCCAGCTAATACTTCCAACATAGGTTTTGCAAAGCTACGCAATTTTGTGCTGGCATATTGAGATAGATAAATAGCAATCATTAAACCGACAGGAACAGCTAATAACATTGCGATGAAGGTGATCAGCATGGTACCTGCAAATAATGGAACTGCACCAAAAGATCCTGAGCCGCCTACTTGGTCTGAACGCATAGCGGTTTGTGGGCTCCATTGTGTGCCAAACATAAACTCAGCAGGAGAGACACTCTTAAAAAACTGGATAGATTCAAATAATACGGAAACAACAATGCCAAGCGTGGTTAAAATAGCAATGGCTGAGGAGGCAACGAGTAATGCCCGTACTATGGCTTCAGACTTTTGACGTGCTTTATAAGTTAGGCTGAATTTTCTAACCAGTACAATAACACTGACAACGGCAATAATTAGCACTAAACCTGTTTTAAGCCAAACAGCTTGTTGGTTTAGCTCTTGGAGCGTTAGTGCGGCTTGGAATTGCCCTTGTAATGCAATATCGTTTTGCTGTGCTGCTACTCCTTGCAGTAATGCTTGTGTTGTTTCAGATGACGCTAATGAACGAATATTGTTAAGGTATAAGCCAAAATCAATACTTGAAAGAGATTGGATATTTGCTGGCAATGTAGTCGTTAATAGTTGTTCAATAACAAGCTGCTCAGCACTATTAAAAATTAGCAAGGTGATCAAGGCGGGTAAGCCACAAACCATAGCGGTTAATAAACCAAATTGCTCAGGTAAGCAGGTAAGATCTTTTTTATGCTCTGCGCCACCAGCAACCTTTAGCGATCGTTTTAGTCCAAACCAATAGCTAAATAAGGTTAAGGAAATAAGAGCAATAAAAAGTAGAGATGTATTCATATATTAAGGCCAACTTTTACAAATAAAACAATAAAGTGATAGACGAGAATTAGCTCTCGTCTATCACTTTTACGAATTAGTTTGTTTAATATTATTTATTCAACGCTAACGGCGTAAGAGATAATACATTTTTACGTACGTTAACTAATTTTTCTTCACCAAGAGGAATTAAACCTTTGTCTGTTAAGTAACCTTCTTCACCCATAGCGGCTTCGCTAGTGTACTCAGTTAGGAATTCTAAAATGCCAGGTACTTTGCCTACGTGAGCATTTTTCACATAGAAGTACAATGGACGAGATACAGGGTATGAGCCGTCAGCAATGGCTTCAAATGTTGGCTCTTGACCATCAATGATTGACCCTTGTAGCGTATCGCTGTTTTGGTCTAAAAAGCTGAAACCGAAGATGCCAAACGCTTTCGGGTTAGCTGTTAATTTTTGCACGATTAAGTTATCGTTTTCACCCGCTTCAATGTAGGCATGATCTTCACGAACGCTATGACAAATAGCTTTATACTTAGCTTTATTTTGCTTTTTAATTGCTTTAATCCAAGGGAATTTTTTACATCCGCCTTCAAGTACTAACTCAGCAAAGGCATCACGTGTTCCTGATGTTGGTGGTGGACCTAATACTTCAATTTTATTTGCTGGTAACGCTGGGTTGATGTCGCTCCATAACTTGTATGGGTTGGTAACTAGCTTTTCACTGCCATCTTTTGCAGGTACTTCTTTTGCTAAAGCTAAAAATAATTCTTTGCGCGAAACTTTCATCGCTTCACTCGCATTTGAATTTGCGACTACGATACCATCGTAACCCACAAGTACTTCAGTAATGCTTGTTACACCATTTTTTGCACACATATCAAATTCACTTTTTTTCATGCGACGTGAGGCATTTGATAAGTCAGGGGTATCAATAGCGTTGCTTGCACAAAATAACTTCATGCCGCCGCCAGTACCTGTAGATTCAATTTTTGGCGTTTTAAATTCTGTGTTTTTACCAAAGCGCTCAGCTACGACGGTAGAAAAAGGGTAAACAGTTGAAGAGCCAACCGCAGTAATGGTGTCACGGCTATTGCCTTGAGCATTAGCAACGCTGCTCATTAATGCAACTGTGCCAAGCGACAGGCTTATTATTGTTTTAGTTAATGTGCTGTTTATCATCTTGTTCATCTTATTTCTCACTTGTTAAGTTTAGAGAGTTTTAAATATTGAAATTAATTAAACTGATGACAGTGTAGGAATTTTATATGACAGTTAAATGACTAAAATATGACAGTTATGTTACAAAGGAAAATTATGGAAAATATGCTGTACTCTGCCAAAATTATGTGTAAAAATATCATTACAAATCGCGTAATTAAATCTTTACGATTTTGTTGTTTTTATTTTAATTGAGCTACAGCCCTTTAAATAGGGATTTTGATCTTTTCAATATCTTCTGCAAATCTTGTTTTTATCCTGCGCACTTTTAAGTTTAAATTATTAAGAATAACGATTAGGAATCGATCATGGCGACCTTAACTACTGAAAATGCTATCCACAAAAGTACTTTAAATGACATTCACGTCAATGAAGAGCATGTTTTATTAACACCTGAGCAGCTTAAAGAAGAGTTGCCGTTAAAAGAGCCCGGCCGAGAGTTTGTTAAGTCTGCTCGTAAAATTATTGCTGATATTATTCACAAACGTGATCCACGCCTATTAGTTGTGAGTGGGCCATGCTCTGTTCACGATGTTGAAGCTGCGAAAGAATACGCAAGAGCGTTGAAAAAACTGCACGACAAATACCAAGACTCACTCTATATTGTTATGCGCGTTTATTTTGAAAAACCACGTACAACGGTGGGATGGAAAGGATTAATTAACGATCCGCATATGAATGGCTCATTTGATGTTGAAGCTGGGCTAAGAAAAGCCCGTGAATTATTAATTTACTTGACTGAATTAGGCCTACCGCTTGCTACTGAAGCACTTGATCCTATCAGCCCACAATATTTAGCTGAGCTATTTAGCTGGTCAGCGATTGGTGCACGTACTACTGAGTCTCAAACTCACAGAGAAATGGCCAGTGGTTTATCTATGCCAATTGGTTTTAAAAATGGTACCAATGGTAGTTTAGATGTTGCTATTAATGCTTTACAATCAGCGGCATCGTCGCATCGTTTTATGGGAATTAATCGTCAAGGTCAGGTGGCATTGATTAAAACATCGGGTAACCCTGATGGTCATGTTATTTTACGTGGCGGCAAACAACCTAACTATGACAGTGTCAATATTAGCGAATGTGAGCAAGTATTAGCTAAACATGACTTAGAGCCGGGTATTGTTGTGGATTGTAGTCATGGTAATTCCAATAAAGATTACCGTCGTCAACCCTTGGTTGCGACTAATGTTTTCAATCAAATCATAGAAGGTAATAAGACGATTATTGGTATTATGTTAGAGAGTAATATCAAAGCAGGAAATCAAAGCAGTGAATTAGCAATTGCCGATATGGAATATGGGGTCTCAGTAACGGATGCTTGTATCGACTTGCCAACCACTGAAACCTTATTAAGTGAAGCCGATGCAATGCTAAGCAAGGTATTACAACAACGTATTGCTAAATAGAAATAAAGCCAGTAGGTTGGCCTTTAGCACCTTACTTTTGGTGTGAGCTAGGGTTAGTTTATTTTAACAATGAATAGGACAATATGAGTAATTTTGACGACAATCTTAAAGTGTTACGTGATGAGATTGATGATATCGATAGCCAGTTAGTTGCCTTGTTGACTAAGCGTTTAGCCGTCACCACAAAGGTAGGGGAATTAAAAAGCGCTGAAGGTGTGCCTATTTTTGCGCCAGAGCGAGAAGCTACCTTGATTAAAAAGCGTCGTGCTCAAGCCGAAAATTCAGGACTTAGCGGTGATTTGATTGAAGATATCTTACGCCGTTTAATGCGTGACTCTTATGTTAGTCAAGATGCCAGTGGTTATCAATGTATCAACCCTAGTTGTAACAAGGTTGTCGTTGTCGGTGGTAAAGGCCAGCTAGGCAGTGTTTTTGTTGATTTATTTAAACGTTCAAATTATCAGGTTGCCATTATCGAGCAAGATGATTGGCCTCATAGTGACGACATTTTAGCTGATGCCAGCGTGGTGATTGTTGCGGTGCCTATTCGCCTAACGTCAATGGTTATTCACCACTTAAATAATTTACCCGATGACTGTATTTTAGCTGATTTTACTAGCATAAAAGAATCACCACTCTATGAAATGATGCAGGCGCACTCAGGCCCTGTAGTTGGTTTGCATCCTATGTTTGGCCCTGATGTAACAGGGCTTATTAAACAAACTATTATTGTTTGTGATGGCCGTGAAAAAGCACAATATCAATGGCTACTAGAACAGTTTCAGGTTTGGGGCGCTAAACTATATCAAGTCGCAGCTCATGAGCATGATCAAGCCATGTCTATGGTGCAAGTGATGCGGCATTTTTCAACTATCGCCTATGGTTATCATTTGATGGCAGAAGGTGCAGATATTGAAAACTTGGTGAATATGAGCTCACCTATTTATCGTTTAGAGCTGATCATGGTTGGACGTTTATTTGCTCAAGATCCTATTTTATACTCAGATATTATTTTTGCTAACCCTGATAATATCTCCATGATGAAACGTTTTGCTTACCGGTTTTTAGAATTATTAGAAGACGTTGAAGTGGGTGATAAAGACGCTTTTGTTACCATGTTTAAGCAAGTGTCACACTGGTTTGGCGATTATGCTGATGATTTCTTAGCTGAGAGTAAAGCCATGCTGCTAAAGGCAAATGAGCTGAAAAAATAGCTGTATTTCAACTTGTTTTAGCTTGTATAACATTAGACCTTGGCGCGGGCCGCATATATTTCACCAGTGGACTTTTGGCATAACAATGAGTACTCTAGCATCAATTTTTTATTGAGCAAAAATACCCTTTGGTATCATTCCACACTATGAAGTTTAGTCCGTTAGTACAAGAGCTTATTGATTCATTAAAATGCTTACCTGGTGTTGGTGCAAAATCAGCTCAGCGCATGGCGTTTCACTTGCTAGAGCGAAATCGCCGTGGTGGTAGCAAGCTCGCGACAACGTTAGCAAGGGCAATGAGTGAAATTGGTCATTGCCAATCATGTCGAAATTTTACTGAAGAAGATTTATGTGAAATTTGTCAAAGTCCAAAGCGAAAAATTGCGACTAGCCTTTGTATTGTCGAAAGTCCAGGTGATGTTATTGCCATTGAACAAACGGGTGAATTTACCGGAAAGTATTTTGTTTTAATGGGGCATTTATCGCCTATCGATGGCATTGGCCCTGAAGATCTCGGTTTACATATTTTAGAAAAACAGTTTGCTAGCGGCCAATTTAATGAAGTGATTTTAGCGACCAATCCTACTGTTGAAGGGGAAGCTACGGCGCACTTTATTGCCGAATTAGCACATCAATATCAAATCAATATCTCGCGCATTGCCCACGGTGTGCCTGTTGGCGGCGAGTTAGAATATGTTGATGGCAATACCTTGTCTCATGCGCTCTCTGGACGAAAAAGTTACAATCTTTAAAATGACGCGAAAAGTACCGTTTTGCTTGGGCTAGCGGCAAGTTGCTTTTGAGTTACGCAATTTTATACCTTAATTACCCACAGAAAATGTGAATAACTTATCTGTAAATTTCATTTATTCCAAAATTGCCCTTGAAAAAAAACAATCAATCCTCAGATTAAGTAACAGCGAATTATCCCGTATTCATCCATTTTTAGGTGTCGGGATCTTTACCAAATCAAGAAAACATTAAAGGTTACCTTTTTATGACAGTCGAAAATAAACCACAAAACCATGCATTTGCATCAGATAACGCCAAGATACTTCAACTAATGATCCACTCTCTTTATTCCAATAAAGAGATATTTTTACGCGAGTTAGTGTCAAACGCAGCAGATGCTTCAGATAAATTACGCTTTAAAGCGCTGTCCAATGCAGATTTGTTCGAAGGTGATGGCGATTTAAGAGTGCGTGTTAGTTGCGATAAAGAAAACAACACAGTAACTATTTCTGATAACGGCATCGGCATGAACCTTGAAGAGGTTATCGAACACTTAGGTACTATTGCTAAATCAGGTACTGCGGAGTTTTTCTCTCAGCTATCTGGTGATCAAGCCGCTGACTCTCAATTAATTGGTCAATTTGGTGTTGGTTTTTACTCAGCCTTTATCGTGGCTGATAAAGTGACTGTACGTACGCGCCGCGCTGGTGATGAAGCATCAGAAGGCGTTGAGTGGGTGAGTGCAGGCGAGGGTGATTTCACTACGGTTAACATTGAGAAAGCCAATCGCGGTACTGACATTATTCTTCACTTAAAAGAAGATGAAAGCGAATTTGCTGATGATTGGCGTTTAAAGTCAATTGTTACTAAATACTCTGATCACATCTCAGTATCTGTTGAAATGTTAACTGCAGAAGTACCAGCCGTTGAAGCGGTTGCAGAAGTAAAAGATGATGAAGGTAATGTGACTTCTCCTGCTGTTGAAGCACGTGATGCAGTACCAGCAAAATGGGAAGCAATCAATAAAGCGACGGCCTTATGGACTCGTGAAAAAGCTGATGTGTCAGACGATGAATATAAAGAATTCTACAAGCATGTGTCTCATGACTTTGGTGACCCACTATTATGGGAGCACAATAAAGTAGAAGGTAAAACGGAATATACGTCACTTTTATATGTACCTTCAAAAGCACCATTTGATATGTATAACCGTGAAAAACAGCACGGCTTAAAGTTATACGTACAACGTGTATTTATCATGGATGATGCTGAGCAGTTCATGCCAACATACTTACGTTTTGTTAAAGGTTTACTTGACTCAAACGACTTACCGTTAAATGTTTCTCGTGAAATTTTACAAGACAACAAGGTTACTCAAACCATTCGCAAGGGTTGTACTAAACGCGTATTGAAAATGCTTGAGAAATTAGGCAAAAAAGATGCTGAAAAATATCAAGGTTTCTGGGATGAATTTGGCCAAGTGTTAAAAGAAGGTCCTGCCGAAGATATGGCGAATAAAGAGCAAGTTGCTGGTTTATTACGCTTTGCATCAACCCATGAAGATAACGCAATACAAAGCGTGTCTTTAGCGTCATATATCGAACGCATGAAGGAAGGCCAAGAAAAGATTTACTATGTGGTTGCAGATAGCTTTGAAGCAGCTAAAAACAGCCCGCATTTAGAAGTTTTCCGCAAAAAAGGCATTGAAGTTCTATTAATGTCTGATCGTATTGATGAGTGGTTAGTGAGTCATCTAAATGAATTTGATGGCAAACAGTTGCAATCAGTGACACGTGGCGGCCTAGACTTAGGCGATATGGATGACGCTGAAACGAAGGAAGCACAAGAGAAGCTTGAAAAAGAGTTTGACTCCGTTGTTGTTCGTATTAAAGAAGCACTTAAAGATAAAGTAAAAGATGTGAAATTATCACAACGTTTAACTGATTCTCCTGCGTGTATTGTTGCTGATGAAAATGACATGAGTAGCCAAATGGCAAAATTAATGGCATCAGTTGGTCAAGAAGTGCCAGATACTTTACCAATTTTTGAAATTAACGGTGAGCATGACTTAGTTAAGCATGTTGCTGATGAGCAAGACGATGATAAGTTTAACCAGTGGGTTGAAGTTTTGTTTGAACAAGCAATGTTAGCAGAGCGCGGTAGTTTGAAAGATCCAGCCAGTTATGTTGCACGTTTAAACAAACTAATGCTAAGCCTAACTAAGTAATTATAAGTCAGAAAAACAGTAGACTTTAGTCGGAAAAAGGGGTTATTCACTATAAATGAATGCCCCTTTTTTGTATGCTATGCTTGTTTGCTTATGGGCATGCTTGTATAGTGTCTGCCGCGACAAATATAATACTAAAGAATTATTACATTAGCGTGATCAAACTGTGAATAAACAGTATTTTTTTGACTATGTTAATGTAATTATTTTTATTATTTTAAACCATCATTTAAAGGTTAGTTTATATGCGTATTGTACTTCTTGGTGCTCCTGGTGCGGGCAAAGGCACACAAGCACAGTTTTTAATGGCTAAATTTGGTATTCCACAAATTTCTACGGGCGATATGTTGCGTGCTGCTATTAAAGCGGGAACCGAATTAGGCAAGCAAGCCAAAGCGGTTATGGATGCAGGTCAATTGGTATCAGATGAGCTAATCATTGGTTTAGTTAAAGAGCGTGTTGCTCAAGAAGACTGTAAAGCGGGTTTCTTGCTTGACGGTTTCCCACGTACTATTCCACAAGCTGACGCTATGAAAGAAAATGGTATTAATGTCGATCATGTGCTTGAGTTTGATGTACCTGACGAAGTGATAGTTGAGCGTATGGCGGGTCGTCGTGTACATTCTGGCTCTGGTCGTGTTTACCACCTAGTTTACAATCCGCCAAAAGTTGAAGGTAAAGATGATGTAACTGGCGATGATTTATCGATTAGACCTGATGATGAAGAAGCGACAGTACGTAAGCGTTTAGCTATTTATCATGAGCAAACTAAGCCTTTGGTAGATTTTTACCAAGGTGAAGCTCAATCGGGTAATTGTCAGTATTTGACTGTTGATGGTACTCAAGCCGTAGAAGCAGTTAATGCCTTGTTAAGTGAGCGATTAGCTTAATTTTAAACTCGGTTATTTATGTCAATAAAAACTCGCTTCGGCGAGTTTTTTGTTTTATAAACTTATGCCATTAAAATAATAAAAAGGTTACCTATGGATATCAACATCACTATTACTGCATTTTATGCGAGCTTGCTTGCACTTCTTTTTCTTGCACTATCTTTTAATGTTATTCGGTTACGCCTAAAATTGAAGGTTGGCGTTGGTGATGGCGGTGAAAAAGCATTAACTAAAGCGATTCGAATACACGGGAATTTTGCTGAATATATGCCTTTAGCGCTGATTTTATTAGCAGGCTATGAGCTTAGTGGCGCAGATAGCCTTTGGTTACATCTTTTGGGGAGCGTATTATTTATTGGCAGAGTGCTTCACGCGTTGGGATTAAGTCAATCTATTGGCACTTCAAAGCCAAGAGTTATTGGTACCCTTTCGATGTTTATCGTACTACTCATCCTTGCTATCGCCAATATTTGTGCGTTTATTTGTTAGGGCTGATGGTAACTAAACACTCATATTTTTCAGCATAGCAACGTGGGGAATATCATCCTCAAGATACATTTGATATACCTGCTTAAAGCCATGTTGCTGGTAAAAGTTAATTAAATGCTCTTGTGCAGATATTTTAATACTTTGTTTAGGAAAGTATTGTTGGCATAAACTAAGCGCTTCTGTCATAAGTTCATGGCCTAAACCTGTGCCTCTTGCTTGCTCAGCGATAGCGACACGGCCAATGCTTATATAGTCATTGTAGCTTTGTCCTTTGGCTAATATTCGTAAATAAGCGACCAGTGTATCCCCTTGGTAGCCTAATAGGTGCAAGGTATCTTCATTGCGATCTAATTGGCCTTTATCGCCATCAAGATCGGGGTAATAGCAAGTTTGTTCAACAACAAACACATCAATACGCAGCTTTAATAAGTCGTAAAGCTCATCTAGCGAGAGTTCATTGAAGTGCTTTGTGAGCCATAGTGTTTTTATATTCATGAATACTCTGGTGTTTAAATATTAGGGTAGGTTTTTGTGCTTATTTTTATTGGTTTAAAATTTTGTATTTAACCGGGTCGACAAAAAAGCCAGCTTCGGTATAAGCTTTGGTTATTGTTCCATATTCTCTAAGTATTTTTAAGCCTTTATTTATAGCAATGAAAGCGGCTTCTCCTTGTGGATGTGCTTTACTAATAACGAAATGACGAGAATCCTTTAAAACTATGGCCATATTGGGCACAGGAATTAAGTGAATTTTTTCTAAAGTAAAACTTTGATCAGCTGTCGAGTTAAAAGGCATTAGCATAAAATCAACCCATTGAAGATTAACCATACGCACCATGGAAAGCCATGAGTTTTCTTTTACCAATTCTTTTAATGATAAATCTTGTAATGTTTGCCAGTCAGTGCGCCATTTTGGGGTAGATATTGCCGTGAGCTTTGTAAAATCAGTAAGTTTTTTTATTTGCAGTACTTTTTGGTTATTTGGGCTGGTATAAATGCCGGCGACATATTCGCCATTTCTTATCACCGGCGCTGAAATATAAAGCTTATCTGCTAATGCCTCGGCATCTCTTTTCCAATAGGAGTCAAAACTGATGAGCAAGTCGCCATTTTGCAACATCTTGGTATTTCTAAAATTAACTTTACCGGGAGCATAACTAAAATCGTAAGGAAAACCGCCTAACTGCAATGCTTGTTGAGCAATAATCATATCGACGACATCGCGGCGTATGGTTTTTCCTGAGAAGTTTTTAATTGTTAGTACATCTCTCTCTCCGACAAAATTTTTATAATCAAGATAAACATCATCTTGAATATAAATGAGGATAGCACTGTTTTTTGCATTGGCAGTACTGCTAATCAATGTGGTGCAGGAAAGCAGTATTAAAAAATAGATGAATTGAGCTTTAAAAGAGTTAATCATTGAATTTGACATAAAAAAAGCACCTTTGTTAGTTATAACAAGGATGCTTATAATTATCAAAAAGTGAACTTTTAAGATTTATTTATTGTGTCGCTCTTGCAGTACAGCCATCACTTCACTTAAATCAATTTTTTGATCGGCAAGTAAAACAAGGGTGTGATAGAACAAATCTGCACATTCACCCAGTAAATCTTCTTTTGTTTCTGCTACTGCTGCTAGGGCTACTTCAACGCCTTCTTCCCCAACTTTCTGTGCCATTTTTGTGGTGCCGCGTGAGAATAAGTGTGCAGTGTAACTTTCTTTAGGATCATCCCCTTTACGACTAGCAATGACTTGTTCCAGCTGGCTTAAAAAGTTCTGCTGCGTTAATTTTTGCTCAGGAAAACATGACTCAGTACCTAAGTGACAGCTTGGCCCAATCGGTGTACAAGCAATTAATAAACTGTCTTGATCACAATCGGTAAGGACTTGTTCAACGTTTAGAAAGTTTCCTGACGTTTCCCCTTTAACCCAAAGCGCTTGTTTCGAGCGACTGAAAAAGGTGGCTTTGCCTGAATTTAGCGTCGCGGTTAACGATGCTTTGCTCATATAACCTTGCATTAAAACAGCGCCTGTAGCAGCGTGTTGAATAATGGCAGGAATAAGATTATCCATTTTCTGCCATGCTAATTCATTAATGTTCTCGATGTTTACTAACATGGTCTAACCTCAATATTTTGGGATTTTAAATAAGCTTTTAATTCGTTTATTGGAATAATGCCTTTGTGAAATACAGAAGCGGCGAGTGCGCCATCGACATCAGCTTGCTGATACACATGAGAAAAGTGTTCGATAGCACCTGCGCCACCAGAGGCAATCAAAGGTACGCTACAAACGCTACGTGCTTGCTTTAATTGTTCGATATCATAACCTTGACGAACACCGTCTTGGTTCATGCAATTAAGTACAATTTCACCAGCGCCTAGGCTGACGACTTTCTCTATCCAATCAAAGGTGGTCCAGCTAGTTTTTTGTGTGCGGCTTTCATCACCGGTAAACTGATAAACTTGGTATTTGCCACTGTCTTTGTCATAAAAGCTATCAATACCCACCACCACACATTGTTGACCAAAGTGATCAGCAAGGCGTGAAATAAGCGAAGGATCACGCAGGGCAGGCGAGTTAATTGATATTTTATCCGCGCCCATCATCAATATTTCTTTCGCATCCGCTTCGCTTTTAATACCGCCAGCAACACAAAAAGGAATATCAATCACTTGTGCGATACGACTCACCCAGCTTTTATCTACCACGCGGCCATCTGAGCTTGCCGTAATATCATAAAAGACTAATTCATCAGCACCCGCTTCAGCGTATTTTTGAGCCAAGGGAACGATATCACCAATGATTTCATGGTTTCTAAATTGTACCCCTTTAACCACTTTACCGTCGCGGACATCTAAGCAAGGAATTATTCTGCGGGCCAACATGCGATAGCCTCCTCAAGGGTAAATTTACCTTCTAAAAGAGAGCGGCCTAAAATCACGCCACTAACGCCTGAGCCAATTAATGCCTTGATATCATCTAAACAGCCAATGCCGCCAGAGGCTTGCCATTGTATACTTGGGTACTTTTGGCAAAGCTCTATGTAAAGGTCAACATTTGAGCCAGATAGTGTGCCGTCTTTAGAAATATCAGTGCATAAAATATGCTTGATGCCTGTCTCAATATAGGCGTCGAGTAAGTCTTCTAAGTTCACGCCACTGTCTTCAATCCAGCCGTGCGTGGGTAAGGTTTTGTTACCTTGCTCGTCAATTTTGATATCAAGAGCTAAGACAATTTTTTCACCGCCATAAGTTTTCAGCCACTCAAGTACTAACTCAGGCTGTTTAATGGCAAGTGAGCCAATAACCACACGTGTAGCGCCTAAATCTAGTAGTTGCTGTACGTCTTCTTCACAACGGATACCACCGCCTACTTGTGTGATCATGGTTTCATGGTTTACCACAGTTTTAAGCGTTGATAATTGACGTTTAGTACTGTCTTTTGCGCCATCTAAATCAACAAAATGCATCACTTTTGCACCCGAAGCTGCATACGCTTGCTGGCGTTCTTGTACTGTGGTTTGGTAATTTGTTTTTTGAGCATAGTCGCCCTGAAATAAGCGTACTACTTGACCATTAATGAGATCAATTGCTGGGATCATCATAAGCTTTTAAGCTCCTGTGGATCGAGTTCGAGAAAATTCTTAATTATTTTACTGCCTAATGCACTAGAGCGCTCAGGGTGGAATTGACAACCAATAAAATTATCTTTACCTATGATGGCTGAGAATTCGCTGCCATATTCACAGCTTGCTAGGGTATATTCGCTAATAGGCGCGGCAAAGCTATGCACAAAATAAAAGTAGTCATTTACACTGATGCCTTTTAACACAGGGTGACTAGCCACTTTGGTTAAGGTGTTCCAGCCCATGTGTGGCAAGCGATTACCTTGTGATTTTAATGGCTCTACTTGGGTTGGGATCATGCCTAAACAATCCACGACAGAGCTTTTGGAGCCCTCAGTTGAAGACTTTGTCATTAATTGCATGCCTAAGCAAAAGCCTAGTACTGGTTGAGTTAAGCGCTGCAATGTTTCAATGAGATCTTTTTCGATGATATTTGCCATCGCATGCTTAGCACTGCCAACACCAGGGAAAATGACTTTATCAGCCGCTTTAATTTGTTCAATGTCATCGGTAATAGTAGCGGAAAAGCCAAGTCGCTCAATAGCAAATTTCACCGAAGATAAATTTGCACAGCCAGTGTCGACAATAACATTTATTGCATTTGCCATTATAAGGTACCCTTTGAGCTAGGTAATTCGTCGCCATCTACTTTAATGGCTTGACCTAAAGCACGACCAAAGACTTTAAATAAACTTTCGACTTGGTGATGACAATTACCTTTGCTGGTTGATAAATGTAGCGTGATCAACATTGAGTCGGCAAGCGATCTAAAAAAGTGTGACACCATCTGTGTCGACATAGTGCCGACATTGTCACTGGTAAATTCAGCGTCAAATTCAAGCCAAGGTCGGCCAGATAAATCAATCGCACATTCAGCGCGGCATTCATCCATAGGCAATACAAAACCAAAACGGCCGATACCGCGTTTATTACCTAATGCTTGGTTTAATGCTTGTCCTAGTGCTAAGGCAGTATCTTCAACGCTGTGGTGGTCATCAATGTGGTAATCACCACTGACGTTACATTGCAGGTTAAATCCGCCGTGAGTGGCAATTTGATCTAACATATGATCAAAAAAGCCTAAGCCAGTATCAATTTTACTGCCACCTTTTTTATCTAAATTAACGGTAATGGTAATATCCGTTTCTTTCGTAGTACGTGTGACGGTGGCTGTACGTGGTTTTTCAAGTGAGGTTAGGATTTGCTCACTGACTTGTGCCCAGTTGAACTGTTCACGATCATATTTTATGCCGACAATGCCCATATTAGCCGCAAGACCCATATCGGTTTCTCTGTCACCAATAACATAAGAATGAATAAAATCAACACGGCCTTGTTGTAGATATTCGCTCACCATGCCTAACTTGGGTTTACGGCAGTTGCAATTATCTTCATCAAAGTGTGGGCATAGAAGCGTATCTTGGAATACAACGCCTTGAGATGAAAAAATATCCATCATTTTATCATGAGGCAAGTCAAAGTCTGCTTGAGGGAAACTGGAGGTGCCTAAACCATCTTGATTTGACACCATAACAAGTTTAAAGCCTTTTGCTTGTAACTTTAACAGCTCGGGAATAACGTTTGGCTCAAAGACAAGCTTTTCTAAGGTATCAAGCTGTTTATCGATAGCTGGCTCCTCAACTAAGGTACCATCTCGATCGATAAATAATATTTTTTGCTGTTTGTTGCTCATGATAAAACTTCTTTTAGTTGTGTTATTTCTTGTTCACTACCAATGCTGATGCGTAAGCAATTTTCCAGTTGCATTTGCTTTGATTGGTCACGAATTAAAATATTGTTAGCGACGAGTAAATCAAAAATGCGAGTTTTTTCAGTATTGTCTATGCAGCGAAATAGCACAAAATTGGCATCGCTTGCAAAAACTTCACGACACCAATCTTGATGGCTTAGCCAAGTGGCTAACGCTGTTTTTACTTTATTACAACTCTGTACTCGTTGTGTCATTTTTACTAAGTCAGTACTTAGCGCCGTACTGGCAATATCAGCAACTGGCGCTGAAATAGGGTAGGGGGCAATCACTTTACTGAGTAAAGTTATAATTGCTTCACTTGCTAAGGTGAAACCACATCTAAGCCCAGCTAATGCGAATGCTTTCGATAAAGTTCTTAGCACAACAACATTGTCGTATTTGGCTAATAAATCTGTGCTAGTTTGCTCTGGTGAAAATTCAATATAGGCTTCATCAACAACAACAATGGCGCTATCTTTGAATAATTCAATGGCTTGAATGATTTGCGCTTTCGGTAATAAGTTGCCAGTTGGGTTACCCGGAGAACACAAAAAGACCACTTTCACTTTACCAACCTGCTGAGCCATTTCATCAAGGTTTAGTTGATTGTTAGTTAAGGGGACTTTAATAATACCAGCACCGTGATTTTCTGCGCTAATGGCATACATACCATACGTTGGAGGGCAAATTAAGATATTGTCTTGATATGCTTTGCAAAAACTACGGATAATAAGCTCGATGCCTTCATCTGCACCACGGGTGGCTAATATTTGTGAGCGTTCAAGACCACAATAGTTGCTATAGGCATTAAGTAAATTGTCGGGCTGAAAATCAGGATAACGGTTAACGTTTTCACTCGATACTTGATATTCACCTTTTCCCGGTGCTTCGTTAGCATTAAGCCATACTTTTCTTTTAAGAGCACCATTGGCTTGCTCTGCATCACCACTCGCAAAAAGGCGACGGGCTGACTGATATGGCACCATATCAACAAGCTCTTCACGGGCAAGTTTGTTTATAATCGACATGCTACTCACCTTCTTCTAAGCGAATAGTTACAGCGCGTTGATGAGCATCTAGGCCTTCAGCATCGGTTAGCTCGATTATGCACTCAGCTAAATTAGTTAAACCAGTTTTGCTGATTTCTTGTACTGTATAGCGACGAGAAAAGTCGGCAAGTGATAAGCTTGAAATCACTTTTGAGTAGCCATAGGTCGGCAAAACATGGTTGGTTCCGCTCGCGTAATCGCCAGCAGACTCAGGTGTGTAAGCACCAACAAAAATTGAACCAGCATTACGTAAATCTTTTAATAGTGCTTGGGCATTTTCAGTTTGCACAATTAAATGTTCAGGGCCGTAAATATTCGAAACTTCAACAGCTTGGGCCATATTTTTGGTTAGAATTAATCGTGATTGCTTCAACGCTTGCTCAGCGATTGAGCGTCTTGATAAAACAGCGACTTGCGTCTCTAACTCGCGAGCAACTTTTGATATCAAGGTTTTACAATCTGTTAATAAAATAACCTGACTGTCGCTACCATGCTCAGCTTGGGATAATAAATCAGCAGCGATAAAAGCAGGGTTAGCACTTTCATCACCAATAACTAAGACTTCTGAAGGGCCAGCCGGCATATCAATAGCAAAACCTGCTACTTGTTGTGAAAGCTGCTTTTTAGCTTCAGTGACATAGCGGTTTCCCGGGCCAAACACCTTGTTAACTGCTGGAATAGTTTGTGTGCCGTAGGCAAGTGCCGCAATGGCTTGAGCGCCACCTATGGTATAAATCTCAGTAATTTGACAAAGATCAGCCGCCACTAAGATTTCATTGGCCAATTGGCCGTTTTTATCTGGTGGACACACTAATACTGTGCGTTTACAGCCTGCAAGTTGCGCTGGAACACCTAACATAAGCACAGTTGAAGGCAGTGGCGCCGAGCCTGCAGGGATATATAAACCGACACTCTCAATCGCTTCTGTTTTTAAAGTGCAGCGCACGCCAGGACAGGTTTCTACAAAGACATCTTCTGCTGTTTGTGCACTATGAAAACGTTTAATTTGCTCATAAGCGGTATTAATTGCTTTTAAGCGTTTTTCTGACAGTGCTTGTTTGGCTTGTTCAACTTGCGCTGTAGTTACCGATAAAGTTGATAAAGCAATACCATCAAATTGCTCCGTTAAAGAAAAGAGCGCTTTATCTCCTTGCTTCTCTACTTGCGATAAAATATTGGCAACTTGTGTTGATAGTAATGCGTTATCGGCAATGGCAGGGCGTGCAAGCGCATCTTTTTGTTGCTGTGATGATATTGTTTGCCAATCGATTATTTGGGTATTCATAATTTTCTCTAAGTCTTATTTCTTTATTGCTCTTACAATATATTTTCTATAATTCTTTTAGCTCGCAGTTAGTTCAAAGACAAAGAAGAAGCACGGAGTTGACACTAGTCAATGAGTACTTCTGATGCCGGATTTGGGCTAACTAGCAATGAGATTAATGAATCTATCCCATCATTTTTTCAATTGGCATGACTAATATTGAATTACAGCCTAACCCTTTCAACGCTTCCATGGTTTCCCAAAAGAAAGTTTCAGTAGCAACAACATGCACAGCAACTAAATCATCACGACCCGCTAATGGTAAAACGGTCGGTGTTTCTTTGCCCGGCATTAATGCACTGACTTCACTAATTTTATCTTTTGGCGCGTGCAGCATAATGTATTTACTTTCTTTCGCTTTCATGACGCCATTAATGCGAGGAAGCAAAGTATCTAAAATCGCTTGTTTTTCATCACCTAAAGGCTCAGAGCGTTGGATCAGTGACGCTTTAGAGCGAAAGACTTCAGCAACTTCTTTTAAACCATTAGCTTCAAGTGTAGCACCCGTAGAGACTAGATCGCATATACCATCGGCTAAACCAACTCTTGGCGCCACTTCAACAGAGCCTTTTAATAAGCAAAATTCAACGTTAATGCCATTTTCTTTAGCAAAACGGCTGAGTAATTGAGGGTAAGTTGTAGCAAAGCGTAATCCATCAAGACACTGTAAACCTGTGTATTCAAACTCTTCAGGCATAGCTATCGAAAAGCGACAGCCACCAAAGTTTAATGCTGTGGTTCTAATGTAATTGTTTTTACTGCCAATCAGTGCGCGTGATAATTCTTCTTCTTCAAGGGTATTGTCACCGACAATGCCTAAATCGCATACGCCATCCATAACAAGGCCTGGAATATCACTGCTGCGTACGCGCATAATATCAATAGGCATATTCTTTACGTGTGCGAGTAAGCGTCGGTCGCTCACATTAAGTTTTAGTCCACAACCTTTTAGTAACTTTTGAGTGTCGTCACTAAGGCGTCCTGATTTTTGCATCGCTATGCGTAAACGTGGCTCTGAAGTTGTCATTTTACTATCCTATTAAATATAAATTCTGTTCAAAAAAATTGTCTTTATTATCGGATGCTTTAAGCATGTATATACAATTTTCATCTCGCTAAAATGCGAAAACCCCCGAAAGATTTATGGCTCTTTCGGGGGTTTATATATGTGTTTCTTTAGACTAACTCCACGAAAAGGCCATAGCCCTTCATGGTATTCTCTAACGTAGAGACCTGAATGGGCTAATTCATATGATGGTGATGATGTCGGTTATTCAGGTTAAAAGTCATAATGTGTTAAACTCTATAGTTAAGTGAGTTATTTTCTTTGTAGAGCTAGATTACTGGCAAACTAAATTAGCTTCAAGGAATAAATAACCGTTTTTTATGTTTATTTGTTATATGGTGCGAACTTAGGGTTATTACTCTAACTATTAACTAAAGCATGAATTAAGGCATAAACTAAAGTAATTTGTCTTTTGGACGATAAAGAATAGAGTGAACATTGATTTTTTATTGATAGCGATAACGCGAAAGTTGAAATGTGATGGATATTTTTACTACCCAATTAACACGTGTTGTACCAGTGCCCATTAAGCCTGCAAACTTAAAGGTGAAAGCGCTATTGAAAGAAGCAGGGACAGGGAAGCTAAAAGAAGACTTGGATCACCTTGAAAACCATGAATATTATTTTGCTGATAATGAGCAGAATAGCAAAAAACAAAATGAACAAGAAAAACAGTTAGCCGCTGAGCAAGCTGAAGCTGCTTCAACAGACAAACCAAAAACCGATAATGCTGATGAAGTGTTCACCGATAAAAACGGTGTTAAGCACTTAGATCTCTACGTTTAATGGTAAAGTACTTAAACTAGTATTTCTAAATAGTTTTAGTATAATCGCGTTTCCTCTCATTCTCTCACTTTGCATTGTTGCCACTTAATGACCACCGTTGCCCAAGCCTTTTCGACTACTGGTGCTTTAGCTAAAGCTATTGATGGTTTCTCTCCTCGCCAAGCACAAACTGATATGGCGTTAGAAGTGGCCAATGCCATTGAAAAGCAATCTTCCCTAATTGTTGAAGCGGGCACAGGTACAGGTAAAACCTTTGCTTATTTAATTCCCGCTTTTCTAAGTGTTAACTCGTCTTCTAGTGGCGATGAACTCAATACCAAAATTATTGTTTCAACTGGAACGAAAAACCTTCAAGAGCAACTCTTCCACAAAGATATTCCCTTAGTAAAAAAAGCGTTAGCGAGTAATGTGCAAGTTGCTTTATTAAAAGGGCGAGCTAATTATTTATGTCGTTACCGCTTAGCGCAATATCAAGAAACCCGTGGTCAATTAGACGCAAATACACTGACAGATTTAGTGAAAGTTAAAACATGGGCAAATAGCACACAAAGTGGCGATATTGGTGAGTTGGTTAATGTTACTGAAGACTCCGGTGTATTTCCTTTTGTTACCAGTACGCTTGATAACTGTTTAGCGAAAGACTGCCCAGACTATGAGCAATGCTATTTAGTAAGAGCGAGACAAAAGGCTATTGATGCTGATTTAATCGTGGTAAATCACCATTTGTTTTTTGCCGATATGGCCTTGAAGGATACAGGTTTTGGAGAGCTAATCCCTAAAGCTCAGGTCATGGTATTTGATGAAGCGCATCAGATTGGAGATATTGCCAGCGACTACTTTGGTGAGGCGTTCTCTACGCGCCAGCTTGTCGATTTATGTACTGATGTATGGCAAATTTATAACAGTAAATTAAGGGATGTTAAGCAACTAGGCTTGGCAGCGGATAAGTTACAGAAAACCTGTCAAGAATTTCGTTTGCTGTTTAACTATGATCCTGAGCGAGGAAACTGGCGGGAAAAATACCAACAGCCACGATTTATGCAGAAATTTCAGCGACTCAAAATTGATTTAGATTTTTTATATCAAGTGATCAAGTTGTGCGTATCTCGAAATGAGGCGATAGATAGCTGCTTTGACAGAGCGGTAAAGTTGTTAGCGCAATATGAAGTGATGGCCAATGTTGATGTTAATGGTATGAGTTTTTGGTATGAAACCACACCGCGTCATGCGGTGTTACATCTAACCCCGTTAAGTGTTGCAGATAAATTTAGTGAATATGTTAAAGAATCTGGCGCTGGTTGGATATTTACCTCTGCAACCTTAGCCGTTGACAATCGTTTTGAGCATTTTGCTCAACATCTAGGTTTGCTTGGTGCTAAACAATTATTATTAGAAAGTCCATTTGACTATCAAGCGCAGTCACAGTTAGTTGTGCCGCGTTATTTGCCTGAGGCTAATGATAAAAATCGTGCTGAGCATTTAGCGCGATTAGCACAGCCGTTAATTTCAGCTAGCAACGGCGCATGCTTTATGTTGTTTACCAGCTATCGTGTCATGCATCAAGTCGCTGAAATTTTAGCAGAAACTATTGATAACCCGTTGTTAGTGCAAGGGCAAATGGCCAAGCGGGTGCTACTGGAAAAGTTTGTTGAAGCAGAAGATGCCGTATTACTTGCCACCGCAAGTTTTTGGGAAGGTATTGATGTCAGAGGTGATAAGTTAACTTGTGTTATTATTGACAAGTTACCTTTTGCTTCCCCCGATGATCCTTTATTACAAGCTCGTTGTGAAGATGTAAGGCGACAAGGCGGAGATGCTTTTGCGCAAATACAATTACCCCAAGCTGTTATCGCGCTCAAGCAAGGGGTTGGTAGGCTTATTCGTGATGTTAGCGATCGTGGCGTGATGGTTATTTGTGATAACCGTTTAGTTAATAGGCCATATGGACAAACCTTTTTGAAAAGTTTGCCAGATATGAAGCGAAGCCGAGACGTAACAAAAGCGGCGGCTTTCTTAAATGCTATTCGCTAAAAAAGTAAGTGAGCAAAAATTGCTTACTAAGTAATTATTAATACTAAATTAAAAGGTAATAACAGTGAATTATTTGGCTATAGATGCCTCAACAGAAGCCTGCTCAGTAGCATTACAAGTGAATGATAAAGTGTTTAGTCGCTATGATTTATGCCCACAATCTCATAGTTTGCAATTACTGCCCATGGTGGATGAGTTATTAAAAGAAGCGGGTATAAAATTATCACAGTGTGATGGACTGATTTTTGGCCGTGGACCTGGCAGCTTTACTGGCGTGCGAATTGGCGTTGGTGTTGCTCAAGGCTTAGCGTTTGCTGCCGATTTGCCTGTTGTTGGTGTGTCTAGTTTGCAAGCGATGGCACAACTAGCGTATATGCAAGGTAAGGTTAATCATTCTAATGGCCAAGTTATTGCCACAATTGATGCCCGCATGTCAGAAGTTTATAACGGCTATTTTGTTTTAGATAACAATAATATTATGCAAGCGCACTTGCTTGCAGATCAACAAGGTGAAGCAGTTTCAGCGCCAGAGAAAGTGCATAAACGCATAGCAGGTATTGTTACAACGCCTGTTTATGGTGTGGGTACAGGTTGGGATGCTTATAGTGAGCAGTTGTCATCTTTGAAGAGCAACACAGGCACGCCTGATATTTTATTTCCAAGCGCTGAAGCTATGTTAGTAATAGGTATAGCAGAGTTATCGCAGGGTAAAGGCGTTGCAGCAGAGAACGCGCAACCTGTATACGTGCGTGATACGGTATCATGGAAAAAATTGCCAGGGCGAGATTAACGCTGCCGGTAATTGCCTAAGCAGCGATAGTTTGATAAATTAGCCTTATGCAAATTTCTAGCTCAGTGGGTCAATCAACCTCGGTTACCCCACTTTCAACTACAGCGCAAAACAATAAACTGAATACTGATACTAAGTATTCGGTTCGACCTATTTCGCCTGATGTTGAGCAACAGCAATCATCAAAAAAACCAGCGCAAGCAAACATTGTTATAAATGAGCAGGCGCTTGAGCTATATGAGAAAAATCAAGCATCACAATTAGCACAAGCACAGTTAAATGCAGACAATGTTGCTTCAACGAGTCAAGATCAGCCCTCAGCAAAAAATGAAACCGCAGTAGCAAGTTATCAAGCGGTTGGAAATTTAGCTCAACGTGAGTCTGTACAAGCATTATTTGGCGTTGATTTGTTTGCTTAATAACTTTCAATTTCCATGGTAGGCAAATAAATTTTCATCTGCTATCTTTTTATTTTCTAAGTAGAGTTTACATGTCCTTTCCTTCAACGAATAACAACAGCCAAACATCATCAAGTTTTTGGCAGGAATATCATTTTTTCATTCTATTATTGGCTGCTATTGTTATTAAGCAATTGCCTTTAGTTTCGATCCCATTTAATTGGTTAGAAAGCTACTTTCATGAGATCAGCCATGGCATCGCCGCACTATTGACTGGCGGTCATGTTTTACGCATTCAATTATTTGCTAATGGTGCTGGTTTATGTACTACACAGGGCGGCATAAGTTTTATTATTAGTTTTGCAGGCTATGCAGGGGCAACGCTTTGGGGATGGGGGATATATAAGTTATCGAGTAGTCACCAACGGGCTGCACAGGCTTTTTCAGTATTGATCCTTGTTCTATTGTTATGCTCTATTGTTTTTTGGGGGCGAGATCTACTCACCTGGTTTATTTTAGCCGTGTTGGCGGTCATATTTTTGTTAACTATTAAGTTGCAAAAAGTACATTATTTACAACGGTTGATGCAATTATTTGGTTTGTTAATTTTGCTAAATAGTTTATCAAGTCCTTCCTATTTACTTGATGGTCGTCATTTAGGTGATGGTGCTGCCTTGGCATCAATGACTTTTATTCCTGAAATTATATGGATAATTATTTGGTTTGTACTTGCACTCTGGGCTTTATACTCACTTTATAAAACCGCCAGAAAGTCATAGCTTTATAACGTCTATATAAAGGATTGCATTTTGATTAATAAGATAGCAGAAGTTAGTTTTAGCCTTGAAACACTGTCCATACAAGGGCTAGTAACAGGATGTGAAGAAAAAAAAGATAACATTGTTTTATGTTTACACGGTTGGTTAGACAATGCCGCGAGTTTTTCACCTATGCTGCCTTATTTGCGTCAAGATTTAACAGATAAACATATTGTCGCTATTGATTGGCCGGGACACGGTTGCTCAACACATCGCAGCCTTGATGCTCACTATCACTTTATTGATTGGGTCTATGATTTATTACAATTATTTGAGTTAAAAAATTGGCAACAGGTTGATATTGTTGCCCACTCAATGGGAGGAATGGTCGCCAGTGCTTTTGCTGCGGCTTTTCCTGAAAAAGTGAAATCGTTAACCTTGATTGACTCTATTGGTTTTATTAGTGCGAAGGCAGAGCAAACAACAAAACAACTTCGTGATGGTATGTTAAGTCGATATAAAAGCAGTCACAAAATACGTCAAAATAAAACCAAAAAACTTCATCCAAATACTGAGTCAGCGATTAAAGCCCGGTTATCAGTTTCAGACTTGAAATATGAGCAGGCCAAAATACTTGTAGAGCGTGGCCTTCTTGAAGAAGGGGAAGGCTTTAGTTGGCGAAGTGATACACGCCTTCGTAACACTTCACCTTATCGGTTAACGTTAAAGCAGGCTCAGCAATTTATTCGAGATATAAAGTGCCCTGTGCAATTGATTTATGGCAGCAAAGGTATGGATATGGTGAACTCAGGTATTAAACACTTTGGCCCCTTGTTTGAACAATTTACAAGCCATCAATTAGCGGGTGGTCATCATGTGCATATGGAACAGCCACAAAAAACATCAGCCTTGATCCAACATTTTTTAGCTGAATAATGAAGTTTTGACTGTTATTCAAACAGGCGTTTAAATTTAACTGGTACTATCAGTTGAAATTTGATAAAACTGTGGCGTATATTGAAAACTTCAAAATATATGAAGTAATAAATAAAAATATAATCTTTACGCTACACTGTATCTAGCGATAAAAATAACCTTTGAGGAATAGCGCTGTGGAAAAAATCTGGTTAGAAAAAAGTTACCCACCTGGAGTCCCATTTGATATAAACCCAGATAAGTACCCGTCCTTAGTTGCCATGTTTAATAAATACTCTGTTCAATATAATGACAGAACTGCATTTATAAATATGGGAGCAAAGATCAGTTACGCAGAGCTAGCCGAGCAAGCAACTGCTTTTGCAGCTTACCTTCAACAAGATTTGGGCCTGAAAAAAGGTGACAAATTTGCCATTATGGTACCAAACACCTTGCAGTATCCTATTGCCTTATTTGGAGCATTACTGGCAGGTTTAACTGTGGTGAATGTAAACCCGTTATATACGGCTCGTGAGTTAGAGCATCAGCTTAAAGATTCTGGCGCTAAAGCAATGTTAATCATTGAAAACTTTGCGCAAACACTCGAAAAAATAGTGGATAAAACACCGGTTGAGCATGTGATCATGACATCACTTGGTGATCGCTTAGGTTTAGTTAAGGGTAAGGTTGTTAATGCCGTTGTTAAATATGTGAAAAAAATGGTACCAGCCTTTCATTTACCTGATGCCATTCGCTTTAATACGGCCTTAACTAAAGGCAGCAACCTAACTTTTACGCCTGTGGAATTAAACGGTGATGACCTAGCTTTTTTACAATATACCGGTGGCACAACAGGTTTATCAAAAGGTGCTATGTTAACGCATCGTAATATGGTGGCTAACTTAGAACAAGCAAAAGCAGCTATAAAGCCTTTGCTTGAAGATGGTAAAGAGCTTATTGTCACTGCACTGCCGCTTTATCATATTTTTGCTCTTACCGCTAACTGCTTAACTTTTTTCACGTTAGGCGGTACTAATTTATTGATCACTAACCCACGAGATATGCCAGCCTTCATTAAAGAGCTTGGCAAGTATGAATTTACAGCCATCACAGGTGTTAATACCTTGTTTAATGGTTTGCTCAATACACCGGGTTTTAAGGATTTAGATTTCTCTAATCTTAAAATGGCTATGGGTGGGGGAATGGCCGTGCAGCGTCCGGTAGCAGAGCGATGGGAAAAAGTTACTAATACAAGGCTATTGGAAGGCTATGGTCTGACAGAATGTTGCCCTATGGTATCACTTAGCCCATATAATCAAGAAAGCTACAATGGCACTATTGGCGTACCTGCGCCGTCTACAGATATTAGAATTATGCTTGAAGATGGTAATGAAGCGCCTATTGGTGAAGCAGGTGAAATGTGGGTGAAAGGGCCACAAGTGATGAAAGGCTATTATAATCGCGAAGAAGCAACCGCTGAAATTATAAAAGATGGTTGGCTTGCAACAGGTGATATAGCTTGTATGGATGAGCAAGGTTTCTTCAAAATAGTTGATCGCAAAAAAGATATGATAATCGTTTCTGGTTTTAATGTTTTCCCTAATGAAATCGAAGAAGTAGTGATGATGCATGAAGGAGTAGTTGAGGCTGCAGCGATCGGCGTTCCTCATGAGGCTAGCGGTGAAATGGTAAAAATATTTGTCGTAGCCAAACAAGATGACTTAGATGAAGAGACATTGATTAAACATTGTCGTGAGAATCTAACGAACTATAAAGTACCGAAGTTAGTGGAATTTAGAGAGGAATTACCAAAAACCAATGTTGGTAAAATACTCAGAAGAGAATTAAGGTAAAACGACAAGTTACGGAGAGTTTGTTATAAATAACATGGCTCTTCGTAACGTGTGCTTTGTTATGTTCTACTGTGCCTTTATGGTTTGCCCATTCACAGATAAGCTATCATCAGACATCAAATACACATAAAGCGGCATGATATCAGCAGGTGTCGCTAATTTATCTTTATCTTCAGCAGGGTAAGCACTTGCGCGCATACCCGTATTGGTTGCGCCAGGATTAATGGCATTAACTCTTAAAGTGCTATTTTCGTATTCATCGGCAATAACCTGCATCATACCTTCAGTAGCGAATTTGGAAATACTGTAAGGCCCCCAATAAGCACGTCCTTTATTACCAACACCCGATGAAGTAAACACTAAAGAGGCGTGGTCAGCAAGTTGTAACGTTGGAATAAGTGCTTGAGCAAGCAGGTATTGTGCGGTGACATTCACTTTCATGACATCATCAAATATTTGTTCATGAATTTGGGTGAATGGGGTTAGCTCTCCTAAAGTCGAAGCATTTAAAAGCGCGCCATCTAATTTACCAAATTGGTTAGCTATAGTGGCAGACATATCAATATAGTTCTGCTTCGTTGCCCCTTTTAAGTCAAGAGGAATAATCGCTGGCTCAGGCAAGTTAAGGGCGAGGATTTCGTCGTAAACACTTTCGAGTTTGCTGACTGTTTTACCCAGTAAAATGACGGTAGCACCAAGCTTTGCATAGGTAAGCGCTGCTTGCTTGCCAATACCTGCGCCTGCGCCTGTGATTAGAATGGTTTTACCTGCTAAGGTATTTTCTTTAATAGCGTAATCAAACATTTTTATTTTTTCTGATTAAATTGATGTCGGTTATTCTACTATTGTGACTTTTTAATGACGAGCAAAACTTGCAAAATTTGCTGCTAATGCACGGTTTTATATTGATCAATATTGCTAATTTATGAGGTTTTTAGTCGAAAATAATAAAAAATATTCACTAAAGTGTAAAAACAACTGGCACATTGTTATCGCTTGCGTTAAGTTTAACTGGTCTAACTAGTTAATTTTAGCGTTAGCTTGAACGTTAAAGTTTGAAATGATTACTCGAATTTAATTATTTCGAGAGTAATATTTTGAAACAGGTTTTTCAAAATATGAAATTTAAAGAATAATAAAGATAAAACAAAACTAGGCTTTGGGGAGATAAAATGAAAAAGTTAGTTCTTAGTCTTGCTATTGTCAGCGCACTGGGTTTAAGTGGCTGTGATAGCGAAACAATTGAAGATGTAAAAGTAGATGTTGCTGAAAATGGCACGCCAGTTGTCGCTTCGGCAAGAGTTGTGTTCGATCCTAGTAATGGAGTTTTGTCTGTACCTAATGACTTACTCTTTAGTGATACTCTTGATGGCACATTAAACTTACCTGTAGATGATGCGACCGACTTCTCTGATCCAACCGTGGCAATGAGTGCATTAGATGGTTGGTCAACAACCAATCCTTTTGTACTTGATATTAATTTTCCCGCAGGTACATCACTTGATGGCAATTCAGTATTTAGTCCAGCTTCCGTTAAAATATATGAAGCCTTGATGGGCGGTGACCCAGGGTGTGAAGAAGTTCCTCGTGGTGCTGCTTGTACTGTAGTCGGTGAGTTAACCTTTGGTGTCGACTTTGTAACTCAAGCATCTGGAAATAGCGTTGCTGTTGTTCCTCTTAAGCCTTTAAAGGGGAAAACATCCTATATATTAGCACTGACAAACAATTTAAAAGATAGCAATGGTAAAGCTGTTGCAGGCTCATCCACCTATGAAACAGTACGCCAAGATATAACGACTCACCCTCTTGCTACCGACGCACAAAAAGGCTTGCAAGGTGTTATCAATAGTTATGAAAATGCTATTGTTGCAGCAGGTGCAGATAAAGATGCCTTAATTTATACCATGGCATTAACGACACAATCTACCGTTGATGTATTAGCGACCACAAAAGCGTTAATGGCTAACAATGTACCAGCCATGGTAGAAGCCGCAATGAACGGTGTTCCGACCATAGGTGTCATGGATACCGGAGCCTCTGTTGCTGATATTCTTGCTGGCCAGATCCCCGCGGAATTGATTCCTTTATATTCAGCGGCTAACTTTTTGCAAGGCAGTATTACGCTACCTTACTATTTAGGTGTGCCAACTGAAGATAATCTATTTGCACCGACAAATGATTGGTGGAAAGGCTTGTGTGACTCAGGTGCTATGTTAGCAGGTCTTGCTGCTACGAATCCTGGTGCCATTCCTGAGGAGCCAATCAGTGTCAGTGATGGCACTTGTATGGCAATTTCAGCGGCCAAAGAGTTACCGTATCCTGGTTTACGTGATTTAGGTATTGATGAAGAGCGTAATTTAACTAAATTTAATCCAGTACCAAAAACAAACGCCATGATGGATATCGTAGTGCAAATGACTACGCCTGATGTTGCTGTCGCTAATGCTGTACGTGCTGGTTTAGGCTTACCTGCAACTTTAGCTGAGCCAGAATCTGGTTGGCCTGTGGTTATTTTGCAACATGGTATTACTTCTAAGAAAGAAGACATGTTAGCAATTACCGGTATTCTTTCTGTGTATGGTATGGCGACTGTCGCTATTAACCACCCTCTGCATGGTGATCCTGCGTTAGGTGGTAGCCGTGGCTTTGATCTAAATGGTGATGGTATTGATGAAATTAATGCTTCAACGGTATCTGCTACGCATTATATGAATTTAGCTAGTTTACTCACAACACGTGATAACTTACGTCAATCTACCTCTGATTTAGTAGGCTTACGCTTAGGCTTGAATTTCTTAGGTGGCGCTCATGTTGAAGGTAACCCAGTGAAAGTTGATGCTATGAATGTTCACTTTTTAGGACACTCATTAGGCGCTATAACTGGAATTAACTTTATTGGTTTAGCAAACACCTCGCTAGATCCACAAGTTGATCCTTTGTTTGCGGTGAAATCTAACTCTCAAGCTATGCCGGGTGTTATGGTGGCTAACTTCTTGATGGAGTCGGGGGCTTTTGGTGATGTAATTAAATCAAGCTTAACTTTTGCTGCTTCAGAAGAGTTCCAAGGTTATGTTGAACAAGTTCACCAAGGTGAAGAGCCTCCAACAGAAGCAGAGATGGTGGGTTATTACCAAGACTTTTATGCCTTGTTGACACCTGAGCAACAAGCTGAATTAGAAGGAACTTTTGCTCAGTTTGCCTTTGCAGCACAAACTGTGACGGACTCTGGAGACCCTGCTAACTACGCGGCTATGATGGCTGCAACCAATACACCAACTCATTTAATTGAAGTGGTAGGAAACGGCAGTGATAATTTAAGTGACCAAGTTATTCCTAATAGTGTGGCATCCGCACCATTTGCAGGTACAGAAGGCGCTATTGCTTTGTTAGGTCTGCCGGGTATTTCTGAAACTACACAAGATGAAGAATCCCCTGTATCTGGCGCAGTACGCTATTTATTTGGTCATCATGGTTCGATTTTAGATCCTAGCCCAAGACCAGAAGCGCCTGATGCACTAATGACAGGTGCCGCAACTTCAGAGATGCAAAGCCAAGTAGCTAACTTCTTTGGTTCAAATGGACATTTGATTTCGGTACAAAATGGTGAAGTTGTACAGTAAATTAATAAATCTATAAGTTAAATTAAGCCCTCTGTTGAGGGCTTTTTTATGGCTGTAATAAAAAGTATCTTTGTCAATTTTATTGCAAATAATAAAGTGGATACAGAGGCGAGTTGCAATTTGATTGCAACAGACAGTTTCAGTATTAATTTGGGGCTTTTTTTTAGGTTGAAATCAAGTAGAATCACCCACAGTTATAAATAAAAGAAATCGTGATCAGGAGTATCATTTGGAATTTTTATATGAATATGGTTTGTTTTTAGCGAAAACAGTGACCTTTGTTATTGCTGTCATCGCTATTGTTGCCGTGGCTGCCGCATCAGCTATTAAGCAAAAGCATAAAAAGGGTGAATTGGAAATCACCGATTTATCAGAGCAATTTGAAGATGTAGAGCAAGAAGTTGTTCATGCATTATTAAATAAAGAAGAGTTAAAACAAAAAGAAAAAGCCGATAAAAAGATAGCCAAAGAGCAAGCTAAAAAAGAGAAAGCTTTAGCAAAGGAGAGTGCTAATTCTGATAGTGAAGATGCTACTGAGGCTAAGTCGAGAGTATTCGTTATTGATTTTAAGGGCAGTATTGATGCGAAAGAAGTAAGCTCTTTGCGTGAAGAAGTGACGGCTATTTTATCTGTTGCGAGTAAAAATGATGAAGTGTTTGTTCGTTTAGAAAGTGGCGGTGGTATGGTACATGGCTATGGTTTAGCCTCATCACAACTTGATAGAATTCGTCAACGCGAAATACCACTGACGGTTTCTGTCGATAAAGTTGCCGCTTCGGGTGGTTACATGATGGCTTGTGTTGCAAATAATATTATTGCTGCGCCTTTCGCTATTTTGGGTTCTATTGGTGTTATAGCTCAGCTACCTAACTTTAATAAGTTATTAAAGAAAAATGATATTGATTTCGAGCAATTTACCGCAGGAGAATTTAAACGCACAGTCACTATGTTTGGTGAAAATACTGAAAAAGGTAAAGAGAAGTTTATAGAAGAGCTAGAAGAGACTCACGTGCTTTTTAAAGACTTCGTAAGTGAGCACAGACCAAGTTTAGATCTTGAAAAAGTAGCCACAGGCGAGCATTGGTTTGGCACTAAAGCGCTAGAGCTTGGACTAATCGATACTATTCAAACTAGTGATGATTACTTACAAACTCTAAGTAAAAGTCATAAAGTTGTTGCGATAAAGTATGAGGTGAAAAAGGGGTTAGCAGAAAAGTTTGCTAAGGCAGCGTCGCTTTCTGCTGAAGGTGTGTTTGGAAAATTAATGCAGAGAAACCGTATTTTTCCAAGTTAGCCCTTCGACAAGCTCAGGATGAATGGAAATTATACCGTTTATCCTGAGCGCGAGGCTTCTTCGACAAGCTCAGAATAATCGGAAGTAGTCGAAGGGACAGCTAAAGCGGCTAGTCTTTCAAATGATGAAAATCTATTTCTTCAATTTTATTGCCAGCGCTTTCATCTAAAAACATTTCATTATCAAATTGTCCCTCGCTTTTCGCAACAATGATACTCACCATACTATCGCCTGTAACATTCACAGCGGTGCGAGTCATATCCAGTAATCTGTCAACACCAATAATGAGGGCTATCCCTTCAACAGGTAAGCCAACTTGCTCTAATACCATGGCTAACATAATTAAGCCAACACCTGGAACGCCTGCCGTACCGATAGAGGCAAGTGTTGCGGTTAGTACTACAGTGACATAATCAGCTAAGGTTAAGTCTTGGCTAAAGACTTGCGCTATAAATACCGTAGCCACACCCTGCATGATAGCCGTACCATCCATATTAATAGTGGCACCAAGCGGGACAGTAAATGAAGCAATAGAGTTTTTCACGCCCATTTTTTTAGTGGCGGTTTCCAAAGTCACTGGAATTGTGGCATTTGAGCTAGCGGTAGAAAAAGCAAATATTGCCGCATCTCGCATTTTCTTTAAAAATCTTATTGGGCTTAGGCCTGTTAATATTTTTAACATTACCGGGTAAGTGACTAACGCATGGCTTAATAAAACCACTAACACAACGATGAAATAAACAATTAAATTACCAAAGGTTTCTAGTGAGACTGTGGTAAAAAGCGTCGCCAATAATGCAAAAACGCCATAAGGTGCAAGATTCATTAAAATAGCCACTAAGCGCATGATCACTTCACTTAAATCTTCAAAAAGTGACGCCACTCGCTCACCTGCTTTACCTGATAAAGCAATCGCAATACCAAAGAGCAGGGCAAAGACGATTACCTGTAACATTTTACCTTGAGCAAACGCTTCAAATGGATTAGTCGGAAACATTTGAATGATAACTTGTGCTAATGAAGGCGCTTCTCGAGAGCTAAAGCTAGAGTTTGCTATCATGCCAACGCCTTCTCCAGGACCTACAATTAATGCAACAAAAATAGCAAAACTAATCGCAATAGCTGTAGTTACTAAATATAAACCGATGGCTTTACCGCCTATACGGCCAAGTTTGGTGGTGTCTTGCAATGAGCAAACGCCACAAACTAATGATACAAAAACCAACGGCACAACAAGCATACGCAAGCTTGCCATAAATATTTGCCCAATTACTTCTAATAAGCCTTCGACTAAAAAGTGTTGAATTGACAATTCAAAGATAAATAAATTAATAACAACGTCTTTACCGTTAGGCATTAACCATTGTAAAAAAGAGCCAAGCAGTATGCCACAGATCATACCGATGACAATGCGGGTGGTTAGGCTATATTTGGGGGATTTTGTGGTTGAATCAGATTCGCTCATAGTTTGCACTGTACTCATTGATATTATTATGGCCAATAGGTTAACAATAATTTACTGGATAAAAAACAATTTTGCTCTTTTATAAATAAACAGATACCAGTGATTTTTTGTTAACAACCTAAATGAATAAGGTTTTTTTCATTTAAGATGTACTTTTTTGCTATTTTTCAGTTAATATGATTATTGAAGATTAATAAAAAACAATAGGGATACCCTTATGGAGTTACTTCGACGCTTTAGATTTACCGTGTTATTAATGATGCTAACAACATTAATGGCATGTGGTGGCGGTGATGGTGGCCTTTCAAGAGAAGGTGATGGCAATGGAGGCGGAACAACAGAAGACCCTGTTGTTATTTCACTCGCACTTTCAAATCAAAATGTTACCGGACAAGAGCCTGTAACAATTACCGCAACTCTAACTAAGGGCGGTGCAGTTGTTCCAAGCACTGTGGTTACTTTCTCTTCAGGCATAGGGGCATTCTCTCCAAGTTCAGGTACAGCATTAACCAATGATGCTGGCGTAGCTGAAATAACCCTAACAGCAGGTAATGTTAGAGGTGCAGGAGAAGTCACCGCGTCCGTGTCTACTGGTGAGGAAGCAAAAATAGGCTTTACTACTCAGGGGGATGATATCGGGGTAGTTGGTGACATAAATATTACAGTTACCTTAGTCGATGCTGATGGTAACCCTACTGATACCATCACTTCGTCTAAATCAGGCAAGGTCATTGCAGAAGTTAATGGTATTAGTACGCCGATAATAGTTAATTTTGTTACCACGGTAGGGGAAATACCTATTGCAACAGCAATTACTAATGCTGATAACCAAGCCAGTGTTGATATTCTTGCTGGTGGCAGTTTAGGTGCTGGCTCTGTAACGGCTTCAATTGCTAGTGGTGAGTCGGGGCAGGTGCTTTTAGTAGTTGGCTCTTCTACTGTGACCATGGGTAGTGGCGACCCGTTTGTTGAAGGTGATGCTGAAATTAGCTTGGCGCAAATATCTGCAGGCGGAACATCAGTTGTCACGGTAAATATTATTGATGATCAAGGGGCATTATTTACCGAGCCAGTAGATGTTAACTTTTCTTCAAGTTGTTCAAGTTTAAGCACGCCTAGCGCAGAGTTAAGCTCTCCAATTACTACCTCAAATGGTATTGCAACCAGCACCTACCTTGCTAAAGGTTGTGTGGGAGATGATCCAATTAATGTTACTGCTAATGCGGGTGGTATTAATTTAGCAGCAACAACATCAGTCAATGTTTTACCTGCCGATGTGGGAAGTATTGAATTTGTTTCTTCGGTACCAGAAAATATTTCAATCTTAGGCACTGGTAGTTTAGGGGGCTCAGAAAGCTCTGTGGTTAAATTTAGAGTGTTAGATACCAACTCTAATCCGGTAAATAATCAAGTGGTTAATTTCTCTCTAAACACTGATGTTGGTGGTATTCAATTAATACCAGATAGTGCTACCACGAATAATGAAGGCATTGTTCAAACCGTTATAAACTCAGGTACAGTAGCAACCAGTGTTCGCGTACAAGCAACTATTGATGGTAGCGACCCTGCTATTTCATCACAATCGAGTGTTTTGGTGGTTTCTACGGGTATCCCTGATCAAGATAGTTTTAGTTTATCAGCTTCAATTCTAAACCCTGAAGGCTGGGATCTAGATGGCACAACCGTTGAAGTAACAGCGCGTTTAGCGGATGCTTTTAACAACCCTGTTCCTGATGGTACCGCGGTTAGTTTTACCACGGAAGGTGGTTCAATAGAGCCTTCATGTGTGACTGAAAATGGTGCTTGTACAGTTACTTGGACTAGTCAATTCCCAAGGCCGGAAGGACATGTTTTGTCACATGAAACTGGAGATGATTATAATTTCTTCACTAATATGCCTGATATTACCCACCCACCGCAGCAATTTAATACCTTAGGTCAAAAGTATGGTGGCAGAGCAACGATTATCGCTACAGCAATTGGTGAAGAGTCTTTCCCTGATTTAAATGGTAATGGTCGTTTTGATGCAAGTGAAGCTGCAGCTTTTGCTGGAACGGATGTTAGTGGACGCCCTTATGACTTAAAAGAGGCGTTCGCGGATTATAATGAAGATGGCTTTTACAACCCGGGTGAAACAGATGCCGCTGAAGAAATTGGTGGCGAGTTGGAAGAGTTTTTAGACTTTAATAATGATGGTGTTTTTACTGTTAATGATGGCAAATATAATGGTGTTCTTTGTTCACTGCCAGCTCATGATGCATGTTCAGATGATAAATCATTAAATGTGCGCGCAGAATTAGTATTAGTGATGTCGGGTAGTAATCCATCAATGGTTGTTAATGCCACTGATGATGCCATTAGCCAAACTTATGATCATGATGATGATGCCGATACACCAGAAATAGCAAACCCTAACTTTAACCCTAATGATACTGCGGTTTATATAGCAGGTGAAAATACCGGCTTTGTAACGCTAACCATTGCTGATTTACATAATCAGCCTATGCCAGCAGGTACTAAAATCAGCTTTTCACCTTCTGTGGGCGGTGGAGCAACACCTAGTACCTTTGTTTGGCCAAATGATAACCACAATGGTGGCCTGACTTTTTCTATCGGTATTAAGGGGGCAAAAGAGCCTACTGCTGGTGTACTAAGTGTGACTATTGAAACAGAAGAAGGAAAGGTTGCAACCACCTTTTCACCAGTTACTATTATTATTCAGTAACATTTTCAATACTAAAAAGCCGCTTAATTTATTCCTATTTATGGAATGGGTTAAGCGGCTTTTTTTATGAGCTTAGTTTGCTATAGATTACTTATTCATTTCATTAATCAAAAATGCAGAAATTTCACCGGCTACTTTGAGGGTTTTATCACGACTAATTTCACCTTGACCTGAGCTGTCAGTGAAAGGGGCTATTTCCATCATATCAGCACCTGTTATCGGATATTTCGCTGCAATAGCACGCAATATTTGCATTGCTTCTTCTGGCATGAGTCCGTCAGGCTCAGGTGTCCCTGTGGCACTGGCAAAGCTATCATCTATAGCGTCAATATCAAAGCTGACATAAAGCTCATCAACATTTTGTTGAGCTAATTGCGCCATAATATTTTCAATCACTGTTTCAACGCCTAATTCTTTCACTTCATTAGCCCAATGCTGCTTCACGCCAAAGGTGTTTTCCCAGTGTGATTTAGGTTTACCACTTGAACGAATGCCTACTTGAATTAGGTGCTCAGGGGCGGGTAAATCATCTAAAATATGAGTACACCAAGAGCCAAAGCATAGGTCTATTCCCAAACGTTCTACTAACAAATCAGTATGAGCATCAAAATGAATGATGCCAGTACGCTTACCTTGTTTTTTCTTTGCTTGTAAATAGGTTTTAGTCAGCGGATAACTAACACTATGATCGCCACCTAAACCAAAAATCCCCTTATTTGGGAATGCGGCATAAAAGTCATGCAGCACATCTTCAGTGATGCTAAGTGGACTGACACAAAATTCGCTTTGATCATTTTGATAAAGAGCTTTTCGACAATTCGCTAATGTCGCTTCATTTAAATATTTGTCAGCGAGCAAATGGGGAATTACCCGAATATCACCCAAATCAAATGTGTTTAGCTCAGGATAACTTTCAAGTAAAGTGGAGCGAAGAAATAAAGGTCCCCAATTGGCGCCACGTAAAATACCACCACCACAGTCAGAGGCTATACCTAGAATGACAGCATTAGAGGCTTCTGGAAGCTGCTCTAAAGAGTTTTTCCATAAATTCTCAACCTCGGTAGCTTGACCGAACATTGTCCTATGTAACTGCTCTTTACGCTCTTTAGCTGTGTTTACGGTAAAGACACCATTACCGGGCGGACATAAACATTGTGTTATTTTATCTTTTAATTGTGACGTTAATTGAGGCATTTTGTATCTCTATCATGGACAAGTTATCAGAACAATTTTAATTTTTTAGTCTTTTACTCTTATTTTTTTCAACAAAGTCGATTATGATTGCGCAGAAAATAGGGTAAGTAAGCATTATAGCCAAAAGCATTCACTAGTTATAGGCATGAAAGTAAGCGTAAAAAATAAATGCTTGTCAATTTGCATATTTATAGATATATCTATAAATAGGTATGCAATCACATTTTAACTGATGAAATAAATTTAGCGTTATTTGAGTGAGATTAAAGGCTATGCTCGCACTTTTACACTCAAATAGTGAATGAATAAAAAGACAGAAAAAAATTATCTACTGAGTAAAGATAAACTGTCGAATTAGCAGGATTAGAAATTTTTATGGCAAAATCACTTGTTATTGTCGAGTCGCCAGCCAAAGCGAAAACAATTAATAAATATTTAGGGAAAGACTTTATTGTAAAGTCTAGTGTTGGTCATGTTCGTGACTTACCCCACAGCAGTACAGGCAAAAAAGTAGCAACTAAATCACCGGCTGAAGTGCGTAAAATGACACCAGAAGCAAAGGCTAAATATAAGGCTAAGCGTGATAAGCAAGCACTGGTTAATCGTATGGGAATTGACCCAGATAAAAACTGGGCGGCCAATTACCAAGTCTTACCAGGCAAAGAAAAAGTTGTTACTGAGCTCAAAAAGCTTGCTGATAAAGCTGAAACCATCTATCTCGCAACCGATTTGGATCGCGAGGGAGAAGCGATTGCATGGCATTTAAAAGAAATCATTGGTGGCGATGATGACAAGTTTCGCCGCGTAGTGTTTAACGAAATAACCGAAAGCTCTATTCAACAAGCGTTCTCAACACCGGGTGAATTAAGTATGCCAGGGGTTAATGCGCAACAAGCTCGACGTTTTCTCGATCGCGTTGTTGGCTTTATGGTCAGTCCTTTGTTGTGGAAAAAAGTTGCTCGCGGCTTATCTGCAGGCCGTGTGCAGTCGGTAGCAGTAAAATTAGTTGTTGAAAAAGAACGTGAAATCAAGGCCTTTGACCCAAAAGAGTTTTGGGAAATTGCTGCCGATACGCATGCCAGTAACAAAGAAACACTTGCTCTGGATGTCACTCATGAAAATGGCAAAGCCTTCAAACCAACCAATAAAGCAGACGCCGATAAAGCGTTAGCCATATTAAAGTCGGCAAATTATGCGGTAAGTAAGCGGGAAGATAGACCTTCAAAAAGTACTCCCTCTGCGCCATTTATTACCTCGACATTACAACAAGCGGCGAGTACTAAACTAGGGTACGGTGTTAAGCGTACTATGGGCTTAGCACAACGTTTATATGAAGCGGGTCATATTACTTATATGCGTACCGATTCAACCAACTTAAGTAAAGATGCGGTGGAAATGTGTCGCACTTTTATTGGCAAAAACTTTGGTGAAAACTATTTACCAGAAAAGCCAAAAGTGTATGGCTCAAAAGCGGGTGCCCAAGAGGCGCATGAAGCGATCCGTCCTTCAAATGTAAAACTTGAAGCGGCACTGCTTGAAGGTATCGATGCCGATGCTAAAAAATTGTACGAGCTAATTTGGCGTCAGTTTGTTGCTTGTCAAATGACTGCTGCTCGATATACCGTAAGTACTTTGACTATCAGCGCCGCCAGCTTTGATTTAAAAGCTAAGGGTCGAGTGATGCAATTTGATGGTTGGACTCGTGTTCATCCTCAACTGGCTAAAGGTGACGACAGACACTTGCCAGATTTAGCCGTCGGCGAAGCACTAACGTTAGATAATTTAGAGGCAAGTCAGCATTTCACTAAACCACCAGCACGTTTTGGTGAAGCCTCTTTAGTTAAAGAATTAGAAAAGCGCTCTATCGGTCGCCCATCAACGTATGCGTCTATCATTTCAACGATTCAAGATCGTGGTTATGTACGTTTAGATAAAAAGCGCTTTTATGCTGAAAAAATGGGTGAGATTGTCACGGATAGCCTGTCAATTAGCTTTGAAAAATTAATGAGTTATGATTTTACTGCCAATATGGAGCAAGAGCTTGATGCCATTGCTGTTGGAGAGCTTGACTGGAAAGGCGTTTTAGATGAGTTTTATAAAAATTTCAGTAAAAAATTAGCACTTGCGAATCAAGATTCTGAAGAAGGCGGCATGCCAAATAATAGTCCGGTACTAACGGATATTGATTGCCCAACCTGTAATCGTAAGATGGGGATCAGAACGGCTTCAACAGGCGTATTTTTAGGTTGCTCAGGTTATGCTTTACCTCCGAAAGAGCGTTGTACAACTACCATGAACTTAACGCCGGGTGAAGAAGCGATAAGTGTATTAGCTGAAGATCAAGAAACTGAAGCATTACGTGCTATGCATCGTTGTCAGAAGTGTAATACTGCAATGGACAGCTACTTGATTGATGAAACTCGAAAGTTGCATGTATGTGGTAATAACCCTGTCTGTGATGGAATTGAGGTTGAACAAGGTACGTTTAAAATCAAAGGATATGATGGCCCTGTTCTAGAGTGTGATCGTTGTGAAGCTGATATGGAGTTGAAGTCAGGTCGTTTTGGTAAGTATTTTGATTGTACCAATGACGAGTGTAAAAATACGCGTAAGCTGTTAGCGAATGGCGAAGCTGCGCCACCAAAAGAGGATCCTGTGCAACTTCCTGAGCTTGAGTGTGAAAAGTCAGATGCACACTTTGTTTTACGCGATGGCGCAGCAGGTATCTTTTTAGCGGCTAGTACTTTCCCGCGTTCACGTGAAACTAGAGCACCGAAAGTAGCAGAGTTGAAACGCTTTAAAGATAGAATTTCTACTAAATTTTATTATCTTACTGATGCGCCTGAGCAAGATAACAAAGGTAATTTAGCTGTTATTCGCTATAGTCGTAAAACCAAAGAACAGTACGTTATGAGTGAAGTGGAAGGCAAGGCTACTGGTTGGACGGCAAAATATGTTGATGGTAGCTGGGTAGAAGATATTCCTAAGCCTAAGAAAAAAGTAGTTAAAAAGAAAGTTGTTAAGAAAAAAGCAACAGCTCAAGAAAAATAAACGGCTATTCACTTTGAGTTAGAATAGTAACGAGTTAGTAAAGGTATAAATCGTGTTTAATACCTTTATAACTCGTTATTATCTATCACTTTGAGCCTTTTAATCTAACCCTTCCAACTCATCAATAACTTTTCTGGCCTGTGCAATTGTGCAGTCTGTTTTAGCGATTAATGCGCTCAAAGTAACTTTTTCAAGTCTACTGGCAATACTTACTAATTCGTCGTGACTTAAATGTTGATACTCTTTTTGAAGAAGTTTAGCCAGCCAGCACCAGCTTGGCTCATTGGCAAGCTCTATGTGTTCTATAATGGCTTGAATTTGTTCAAAGCTTGCCTTCAGTTGCCAATTTCGAGAGCGGCCAATACGGTGCAGCTCACAGCCTTGTTGCCTAATTAACGCTTTTAAAGCATAAGCTTTCATCGCCTTACGCAAAAATGATGGTAGTGTGATGGTATTAATTTTGTTCAGCATAGTCAGTGAATGATATTGCCTTAGATAATATTAAAAAAGCCAGCAAAATGCTGGCTTGGAAATAGTCACTTAACCGGTTACCATTTTTTCTTGGGTTGAAATAGCATGTCCAACTCGTCTTCTTCACTTTTGGCTTTTTTCGCAGCATCCTGAGCATTAGTACTTTTAAGTGAATCCGTTATTTCGCTGAGTTGATCAGAAATTTCAGACTGCTTTTGGGCAACGTATTCTGTTTTTAAAGGGTGGTTTGCTAAGGTTTGCAATGCTTTTTCAAAGTATTGGCGAGCCGAGCCTAACATTTCTTTATTCTGTGCTTGCGTACCTCTTTTGATTAAACTTTCGATGTTTATTTTGAGTTGCATCGCATCAAGGCGCTGATCTTCTTTCGTAAAGGTTTGTGCGTCAAGATTTCCTTTACTTTGTTCTGATTTTAAGGTTGCACGTAATTTTTTAATACACTGTAAAATAGTTAAAATTTGCTGTTCATTGTCAGGTAATAAAAAGGTTTCTTCGTTGGTTTGGTTTGTTGCTAAATCTTCTGCTGCTTCAAGGCGAGAGTTTAGCTCTTGTATCCGATTTTTGATCCCTTTAACTGTCGGCATTAACTCTTGCATAGCTTTTGCGGCTTTTAAACTTCTGCGATTTAAAATTTTTACTAAATTTGGACTTGAAGGTAGGTTAGATATATTTAGAATTAGCTCTTCACTTTCATCAATAATAGCTTTTTGCTTAGCCACTTTAACCCGTTTTTCTGCTTCTTGTTTTTCTTTATGTTGCTGAATAGCACCAACCACAACAACAAAAATGATTAAGGCGATGATTAGGCCTACGATTATAGCGATCATAATAAAGCTCTTATTTTAATAAAGTGAACTATCATTCACTTAGGTTCTTGACTTTGATAATAGCAGTCTACAAAAATTGTTATGTTTAGCAAAGAAGAAGTTACCCTTAATGACTATTTAATTTTTTATAGTATAAAGAAAACAAAAGAAAAATTGTTAATCAAGTGTAAAGAATAAGCTAGTTTAAAATAGTATTAGTGGCATTTTAGAGAAATGTTGAATTAAATTTACAAAAATTGAAATTTCATATGGAATAAACTTTCAATTAAGTATATTATTTTGGCATAAGAAAGGTCCTGAACTCACTCATTAAAGTCTATTTATGAAATTGCAACAATTGAGTTATATCGTTGAAGTACTTAACAACAACCTGAATGTTTCTGCAACAGCTGAAGCACTTTTTACCTCTCAACCTGGTATTTCAAAGCAAGTACGTATGCTTGAAGACGAACTAGGTATTCAAATATTTGGGCGAAGTGGTAAGCATTTAACGCATGTCACTTCTGCTGGGCAAGAGGTCATTAATATTGCTCAGCAAATTTTGTCTAAAGTTGAAGGGATAAAAGCGGTTGCTCGGGAACATACACAGCCAGATGAAGGGCGGTTGCGTATTGCGACTACTCATACGCAAGCACGATATGCCTTACCTGAGGTTATTCAGGGCTTTATCAAAAAATACTCTAAAGTATCATTGCAAATGTCTCAGGGGACACCGGCACAAATTAGTGATGCGGCAGCAAAAGGAGAAGCTGATTTTGCTATTGCTACAGAGTCTTTGCATTTATATAACGATTTGGTGATGTTACCTTGTTATCACTGGAATAGAAGTATTATTGTTCGAAAAGATCATCCTTTAGCAAGAAAACAAGAATTAACTATTGCCGATATTGCGAAGTATTCTCTAGTAACTTATGTTTTTGGTTTTACTGGCCGATCTGAGCTTGATGCTGCTTTTGAAAAAGCGGGTGCAGAGCCTAAAATTGCTTTTACTGCAACTGATGCTGATGTTATTAAAACTTATGTTCGCCTTGGCGTTGGTATTGGTGTTATTGCAACGATGGCAATCGACCCTAAAATTGATAGTGATTTAGTCGCAATTGATGCTAGCCACTTATTTAAAGCCAGTACTACAAAAATTGGTTTTAGACGCGGTAGTTTTTTGCGTGGCTACATGTTTGATTTTATCGAACGTTTTGCCCCACATCTCACTAAAGATATTGTTACTCGTGCGATGATCATGAAAAATAATGCCGAAGTTGATGAATTACTAAAAGACGTTGATCTGCCAACATATTAATTGATAATAGCGCAGAGCAAGTAAACTTATTTTTGAAAACAGCATACATTTGTATGCTGTTTTTTTTATGTTTAAAACACAGTATTTTGCGTATTAACACTCAATAATATTTACCGCTAAGCCGCCACGAGACGTTTCTTTATACTTTGTTTTCATATCGTTACCCGTATCCCACATGGTTTTGATCACTTTATCTAGCGAAACCTTTTGAGTGCCTGTTCCTCTAAGCGCTAAACGCGAGGCATTTATTGCTTTGACTGAGCCCATTGCATTACGCTCAATACAAGGAACCTGCACTAAACCGCCAACAGGGTCACAGGTTAAACCTAAGTTATGCTCCATCCCTATTTCAGCGGCATTTTCAACTTGAATCGGCGTACCACCCATAATTTCCGTTAATGCACCAGCAGCCATTGAGCAAGCTACACCGACTTCACCTTGACAGCCAACTTCAGCACCTGATATTGAAGCATTCGTTTTATATAAAATACCGATTGCGGCAGCAGTTAGTAAATAGCGAATACAATCATCGTCACTGACTGGTTGTATAAATTTGTCGTAATAACATAAGACAGCAGGAAGAATACCAGCAGCACCATTGGTCGGCGCTGTAACTACTCGGCTACCAGCAGCATTTTCTTCGTTGACAGCTAAAGCAAATAAATTCACCCAGTCCATCGCGGTGAGAGGATCGCTAGATTTTTCTACTTTTAATGAGCGGTGCAGTGCGGGAGCACGACGGGT
>JAPHTO010000069.1 GCA_026196955.1 Colwellia sp.
ACTCTGGCAGGTAAGTTTACAACACAGCTGCAATGGCATGAAAAAACATTAACCGCCAATAGCCAACTAAGTCATTTCTCAATAGATAGCGCTAAAGGCGTAGAGCAAAGTGGCCCATTCAATATCAATGGCATGCTTTCATGGCAAACAAGCCTAACCGCCAATAAAGCCTTATTTACTATTGATGAGCAAAGCTTGATAAATACCCATTTTAGTGATGAAAAGTTACTGGAATTTTTAACAACAAAAAATACTGCTGCTGATCTTATCTCACTCATTAAAGATAACCCAACCAACGGAGTGCTAATAACCCCCAAAGCTAGCATAGAAATTGACTTTGCCAAGCAACAGGCATTTATTTCACGCCTTAAATTAGCGTCAAAAAATGCCGATAAACCACTACAACTCACCTTAACAGACGCTGCTTTTGGCTATCAAACAGAAGGCGCTTTACTCCCAAGCCTTACCTACGCTAACTATGCGCTAAATGCACGCTTAGCAGTTAGTAAATTAAATAGCCTAACAAAAAGTCACGCTAAACTAGCCGCTGTAGGCACGATTAAACAAAATAATACCGGCTGGATAATTGCCTTTTCCCCAACGACATCACTTGAGTTATCAGTACTAAAATTCTCTCCAAAAAGCCAAAATTCAGCTAAAACAAATAGCACAGCGCATACCATCAATAAAAAAATAGTTAGCATAGAAAAATTTATCACACACTGGCAAGGCAGTATTGATGTCGATCAGCATGGTTTGGCAGAAATATCATTGCAACTTGATAGCCAAGCTTCGATGCTTCAAGCCGCGAATATAGCTTTAATAGAGCAGCTAGAGGTGAAAGCTGACATTACAGGCGAGTTGCAAAATATCATCATTACCGCCAGTACAATAGCCGATAAACAATTACTCGCTAACATAAGACTAACGGGTGCTATCACCCAGCCTCAGTTCGATATTTTTACTGATGATTTAGCCCTAACCGAGCTGTTAACGTTAAAGCTCAACTTACCTGTCGATATTTCACTCATTGATGGCAGCGCTAGCTATCGCTTATTGGGTCAATTAACGGATACTAACAATTGGCTAAACAATACCGCAACGCTGAATGCCTCAATACAGGATGTCAGCGGTGAAATTGATGGTACCTGGATACAAGAGCTCAACTGGCAGCAAGCATTTGTCCTATCCAACGGTGATCTAAAAACCGTTAACGCCGATGATAAACCTAAAAAGAACCTGACGATTGCCAAAATAGAAACCGCCCCACCATTAACCGAGTTTTCAGCACAAACTGATATGAGCTTTAAAAATAAAGAATTGACTGTCAAATTAACGGGGATTGAGACTAAACTATTAGGTGGCAGCATTAATATTGCCAATGCTCAATGGCCGCTTTTAGCCAGTCGTTCAGTTGATGTTCAGCTAACTAGTATAGACTTGGAAAACTTACTGGCATTAGACCCAAAACAAGGCATTATAGTGACAGGAAAAATTTCGGGTAACTTACCTGTATCAACAGATGGTAAACAATTTACCATCTTAGCTGGTGAGCTACATAATATCACTGACGGCATCATTAAAGTGGCTAATAACCCAGCGGTTGAGGAGTTAAAAAAGAGCGATCCGCAATTAAAACTGGCATTTGATGCCATGCAAAATATACATTATCACCAATTATCTTCTGATGTTTCTATGGCTAATGATGGCTATATGTTATTTGATACTATGATCAAAGGAAGAAATCCCGATCTTGATAATGATGTTAACTTAAATCTAAATCTTAGTTATGATTTATTGGGCTTATTAGAGTCACTAAATATAACCAAGGATTTAGAACAAACACTTATCGACAAGTTACAAAAAAACTAAGGAGCATTTATGGATAAAGTACTCGCAGTAGCATTTGTTGCTATGCTAGTTTCTGGTTGCACACACAAAGTAGAAGTTAGTGCTAAAGAGCCTATTACCATTAATTTAAATTTAAAAATTGATCATGAAATACGCGTGAAAGTTGATAAAGAGCTTGATAGTATTTTCAGTGAAAATAGTGACATATTTTAAGGAGCAACTATGTATAAATTCATAAAAAAATTCAGCTTGGCAATGGCTGCCTTAAGCATAACTTTTTCTGCATGGGCTATATCACTAGACCAAGCCAAACAACAAGGATTAGTAGGTGAAATGGCCAATGGATATTTAGGCGTAGTGGTCACCAGCCCTGAAGTCACTAGCTTAGTCGCGAGTGTCAACGCAAAACGTAAAAGCCTCTACCTTGATATTGCTCGTAAAAATAAACTAACAATGAAGCAAGTAACCGCTTTAGCTGGCGAAAAAGCTATCGCTAAAACGAGCTCAGGTCACTACATTAAAATGCCATCAGGCGGTTGGATAAAAAAATAACGTTGCCTACCACAGCATCTTTGTCATACGCTCATCAATACAAATTGGCTGCTAGTTCGGGCGTACAATAGCAGCCAATTAAGAGCAAAGAACTGGGCATTGTTATAACAATCCTTGAGTTAAGAAAAGCAATTAAGTTAGATAAGAATGACCGTTTATTGATATAAATCGACACATTCCCTTCACGAATGTGTTCAACTTCCTCATACCAATTTAATCAATTACCTTGCCTTTCAACTGTGGCAACTAAATGTAAAACCTTATGAATAAAACAGCAAAAATCTTGTTATTAGCATTGGCCGCTTTCTTTTTATTTATCGGTATTAAGAGTGCCCAACACTCAACAGCCTACACTGAATTAACCGATATTCAAACCACCAAAGGCACTATATTAACATTACATTGCCCGCCCAAAGGCGCCGCAGCATTAAGCCTAACCGGCTCTGATGCTACGTATAATTTGTCAATCAAATTTAGAGCAGATTATTGTGATGACGATAACTCAAACGTACTTTTAGGTAGAGAAGTCACCATGGAATATGTGCAAGTTAATGACAACTTTTATCAAGTGTATCAACTCACAGAAAATGACCGTAACATTCTCAGCCCAGAGGAAGTCGAAGCTGATCAATCTAGCGCCACCTTTGGTTTGTTTCTCTTAGCCTTTTTATTGGTTGCTTTAGTTATTTATAAAAGCCGCTCTGCCGCTAAGAAGTAATCAACTAAAATAGTTGTTGATTTTGAGTATAGAAGAGCCTAAAAACCTATTATTTTACTTAGCAAACACAACTTAACAACAAATCCATTGCCAAAAAACTTGACAATAAATTTATTGCTAATACACTTTAACAATAGATTTATAGCTAAAGGAGGTTTTATGACTGGTCAGGTAGCCTATGGTAAAAATTATTTCCCTAGAGAAAAAGATGAAAAACGAATATGGCGTAGGTTAAATCATGGATCTCATTTATTATTACTAGCCCCACGCAGAGTTGGTAAAACATCGCTTCTTCGTAACTTAGAATTAGCTCCAAACGATGACTATGTTTTTTTATATAACATTGTTCAGTCCTGCTCTACAGTACACGAGTACTATGAACGTATAATTGAAAACTTATTTAAATCTGAGTTCACTGACAGACTTAACAAATTCACAAATTGGGGAAAAGATGCCTTAACGGATTTTAGAAATAGTATAAAAGGCCTCAACTTTAGTGAAGCTGGCATTGAATTTGACAGTCAAGAAAGGACGCTTACTCATAAAGATCTCAAGACACTACTTGATAAAATCAAAATAAGGGAAAAGCTAATCATAGTTATTGATGAGTTTCCTGACGTTTTAGAGAAAATACATAAAGATCAAGGTCATGGTGCAGCAGAAATATTTTTATCTGGTTGCCGAGAGCTTTGGCAAGATCCTGCACTAGATCAAAAAATTCAATTTATCTTTACAGGTTCAATTGGGCTTGATTCATTAGTTCATAAGTTAAATTTATCTGATTTAATCAACGTCCTTATTAATGTAACTGTTGATCCTCTTAACGAAGAAAAAGCGTTTGAGTTTATCGAGTTTATCTCAAGGAAAAGCCAAGAAGAAATAACGTTTTCTGATGAAATTAAAACCTATATTCTGAATAAAGTCAGTTGGTATATGCCTTATTATATCGAAATTCTTTTACTTAGTATTGAGGATTACTGCTGTGAAAACGATATTATAGAACCAAATCCTAACGATATAGATAAAGCATACGAACAACTATTTAGCCAAAATTATTTAGCCAACTTTAATCACTGGGCTGAAAGGTTAGAGCGACTGGAGAAAACAGAAATTAGTTTTGCACATGAAGTTCTCAATTATATCGCAATTAATGAAACGATCTCCCCACAAAAAATACATAATATTAAAGAAGCACCACAAGTAACTTCTGTTAACTCAAACTATGTGGTCGAGTGCTTAATTCATGACGGGTATATTTTTGAAACAGCCAACAGGGAGTTTCAATTCACCTCTCCTATGTTAAAAGAATGGTGGGGACGTTATGCAAATAAGTAACTATAAAGAAGGCGTTAAACTATATAACTCACAGAACACATCTTCAGAGATGGTCAAAAATAGTTTTGTTATTCGCATACGTGAATATAACAAGCTTTGGAAAGCAATCATTAACTCTGACATGGAGCACCCTGAACAACACTATATTGTTCAGGGTGTTAGAGGCGCAGGAAAAACAACAATGCTTCGCCGATTAGCTATTGCAGTAGAGGAAAGTGAAGAGCTTACCTCATGGTTAATCCCTATCACATTCAAAGAAGAAGAATATGGCATTAGCTCTTTATTTACTTTCTGGGAGCGAATTGCAGAAGAACTAGCTGAATATGATCATACACTCTTTGATTCACTATTCGATACAATAGATCAATTAAAAGAAAGTGAGATAAAGCAGCTTATTTCACTTATCAACCAAGCATTAATTCATAGCCAAAAAAAAATCATATTGTTTATAGATAATATCGCTGAGTTATTTGAACAATTTGACCAAGTTGAAAGTGACATGCTAAGAGAGATATTAACGACAAATAATAATATAAGAATTATTGGTGGTTCAGCAATTCGCTTAGAAGCCTTTTTTGACAACAAAGCACCTTTTTATCAATTTTTTGATATTCACACTCTTCAGGGGCTAAAAGAAAAGGAAACAACTGCATTACTTAAAAAATTAAGTGAACATGCTGGAGAAAAAGAACAAAAAAACCTCAATAATTTATTAGAAAAAGAACCTCAAAAGATCGAGTCAATAAGGCGACTAACGGGAGGTATCCCTAGAACCATTTCAATATTGTTCAACATACTTGTAGAAGGTCCAAAAGGTAATACTTTTACTTTACTTGAAGAGACTATTGATAAAACCACCCCGCTCTATAAACATCGCATGGACGATTTAACCGCACAACAAAAGCCAATAGTGAATGCTATTGCCCTAAACTGGGATGGAATATCTGTAAAAGAAATCGCTGAAAAAATAAGATTACCAAGCAAGCAGGTGTCAGCTCAATTAAGGCAGTTAGAAAAACAGTGGATTATTGAAAAAACTACTACCAACACTAAAAACCACTTATATGCCCTAAAAGAACGTTTTTTCAATATATGGTATTTAATGCGTTATGGCCGCAGAAAAGACAGAAGAAAAGTATTATGGCTCACCCAATTCATGGAAATTTGGTGCACTGGCGATGAGCTAAAACAGCGCTCTAAACTATTCACTGAACATTTAAAGGGTAATTGTCATCCCCTGGCTTCTATTACCTTAGCCAATGCTTTTATCTGTAGTGACAAACTAACTCATGAGGATAAAAATAAAATTTTATCTGCTACTTCTGATTATTTACAAGAATCTGGAAATGGCAAGTTACATAAAGAGTTACTGTCTCTTTCTGATGAAGACACTAACTCTGAAGTTAACAAATTATGGCAAGAGTTATTAGAATTTGAAGAAAATCTAGCTCAAGAGAAGTTAGATAAATTAAAAAGCTTTCTCCAAAAAACAAAGCATAATTATGGACTAGGATTGTTTTACATTAAGATTAAAGAGTTTACTAAAGCAGAAAAGTGCCTATTAAACGTCAAAACTGCTGATGGAGTGACTTTATTAGCCTTTGTATATAAAGCTCAAGACAAACTCAATTTAGCTATTACGACAGCAAAAATAGCTATTACAAAAGAAAGCTACATTGCCTATAAACTATTAGCTGAAATCTACTTACAGCAAGAGAACTTTACTAAAGCAACAGAGTATTATTTATTAGCAATAAAGCATGATATTCCTGATTGTTATATTGAGCTGAGTGATATTTATTTAGAAACAAGTCAATTAGCACTTGCTGAAAAGTATGCACTACTCGCTATAGAGCATAGAGAAGGTAATGCTCATGTTAAATTAGGTGAAATCTATATCCACCTTGATAAATTCGATAAAGCAAAAGAAATACTTGAAAAAGAATTACAAAAAAAATCCTTTGATGGAGTTGCTTATGGATTTTTAGCATGGATTCACCTTCATCAAAATAACATGACTGAAGCTAAAAAGTATTTACAATTGGGGTTAAAGCAAAACTCCTCAGGAATAAGTGTAGTAGCAGCATATTTCTATTATTGTGAGAAGGATTACAGATCGGCAAAACCATATTTATTGCAAAGTATCAAGGAAGGGGCTACTTCCATGCTTTCAATACTTGCATCTATATATCAGATTGAAGGAAATTTACCACTTGCAGAAGAATATTATCTCAAAGCACTTAGTTCAGGAAACGAGAGCGCAGAAATGAATTTAGCTGATTTTTATTTTTATAATATGCAAACTGAAAATAAAGTGAAAGCTTTAGTGCTAGCTAAAAAGTCAATAAAAGCAAATACGACTTTTGAAGCTAAAAACTCATATATATCAATTTTATTGTGGAATAATAACTTTGAATTAGCCACCCAAATAATGGAGTCTTTGCTAAAAAATATTACTTTTGAAGATCAAGAGCAAGAAAGTCAACTTATCCAATTATTCACTTTATTTTTAGCCAAAGAGCAAACTAATCTAGTCGATAGATGGTTCAAAAAATATGATATTAAAGAGCGTTTTAAACCATTGTATTACGCCTTAATGTCATTAATGAAAGAACAATACCCTAATGAGATATTACGCATGGGCTCAGAATTGACTGAAACCGTAAATGAAATATTAGAGGAGATCGAAGGTTTAGCTTTAATATATAAATAAGCAATAGAATATAAGCTGAAAAGCGTTCACTGGCTGCCAGTACGAGAAAGAGCTTTACAGATAATAGCCAATTAACCTCAAAGGACTGATACCATTTAGTAACACTTCTTGAATTAAAATAGAGAGAGAAAATAACTAAAACAGTTGGTTTTCCAACGTTTTACCGTTTATTAATTGTCGATATGGCCATTTTTGTTGATGACACACTTGTAAAATTTGGATATCTATAGGCGTTTGCTCTACGTTTGGCACAACGCTGATCAGGTATTCTCTGTCTTGAGAATTAACGACATCAACCACTTGCTTAATTGATTTTAATCGGTCAATTAAAGCTGGTTCTTGCTTCTCCATACGCAAGGTAAAATAGCGATGATCAATATCGTTTGCTAGGGTTTTATGGCGCTTTAATATGCCTTTATCCAAATAAAGTACTTGCTGACATAAACGTTCTAGTTCATTTAAATCATGTGAACTTAAGATAAAAGTTACCTCGCTAGATAAAGAGGCAACGACCTGTCTTATTTCTCTTGCATGAAGTGGATCAAGCCCTGCAGTCGCTTCATCAAGCATGACAATATCAGGTGTGCCCATCAACGCTTGCGCTATGGTTACCCGCTTTCTCATGCCATGTGATAACGCATCAGGCTTCTCATGTAAAATGTCAGATAGGCCCACTAATTCAAGCGTTCGTTCAACTTCAAATTTACTTTTCTTCTTATTAAATCCTTGTAATTGGCCGTAAAAGCTTAATTGATGAACAATCGAAAAACGAGGATCTAGTTGCGCATCTTGTGGTAATGCGGCTAATCGACCAAACGTGGCATGAGTACCTGGCCGCGCACCAAGTACTTCGACATTCCCAGAGCTTGGCTGAATATAACCACATAAAATACTAAATAGCGTTGTTTTACCAGCACCATTAGGACCAACTAAGGCAAAAGGTGCCCCTTTTTCAATGGCAAAATCGACATTATTAAGGGCATGCGTGTCGCCGAAAAATTTATTAAGCCCTGTTACCTGAATCAAAGCACTCATAATGAACTCCTTTTCATAATGATATTTCCTACTAGTAAATAGCCACAAGTTTGAGCTAAAGGAATAAAGTAACCACTCAGAAGCGCGTTCTTTTGATTAATGACATCACTGAGTTGCACGCCAGGAATAAGGTAATTTAAGTAAGTATTGAGCCCCAACTTATATTCTATAAAAGAAATAACAAGGGGAGTTAAGCCAAAAAATAAAAAGCTGACAATAATGGCTAAACGCGAAGAACGGATAAAACTATTAAAAAAGGACATCAATGCGATAAATGGCATTACTGCAATAAGAATATTTTGAAATAAACTCAAAGACTTCATCAAGCCAACAAAAAATAAGCTTGCCTCTCTATAGCTTGCCATTAGTAGCGTGGCAAAAAGTGTAGAGGCGATTAACACCATTAAAATTAAGACCTGCCCCGAAAAACGACCAATTAAAATTTCAGTCCTTGTTGCCCGTAAAGCAATAAACCTTAACGTCCCCCTCGTGCGATCTGCACATGTTTGATCGCTTGATGCAATTAAAGAGAAAAGCGGGAAAGAATAAATCGCCATCACCCAAAACATCGATAGCTCTGGCACTGGCCAACTAAGTAGTGCTTGTATACCCGCACTACTTACAACTTGATGGGCGATAGTGACAAAAAGATCAGAAGAGACCAGTTCATCTGCACGACTAACGGCGTAATAAAGGATAAAAAACCACGCCATTGCAAAGGCAGCTATGGCTATAGCTCCCCTTTTAGTTAAGAACATTCGAACTAATTCAAACTTTGCTAAACACCAAATCCGATGAAAACTATGCAGCTCTAGCATTTACCTTCCTATTCTTTCAATTTATTATTTTTCTCAATGCATACTAATGTATCTACGCTAAGTATGCATTGTTGAATTTAGGCAATTTGTAAAGATATAAGACAAACTCAACGAAACAGAGCGTCATTGAGTACTTCTCCCTCAATGACTTGAGTCGATTTAAATAGGTCAATGGAAGGGATTAAACAGCCAAAATAATAAGTTTACTCACAATAACTTTCCAAAAATCTAGCCATTACACAAAAAAGCTTCTGGTGAATTATCATCTTCATCCAATGTCGTCCAAATGGGAATACCCGACTTATCGCTAATGCTGTGATCATAATCAATCATCAGATAGGTTTTACCATACCCAGCAGGAGCTTTGATAAAGACCATTTTAGCGTTATCTTCTAGCGCGCTATTTATTTTCTCTATCAAGTACTCTCTTTTAAGAGGGCGCTTAGGCTTGTTTGGCACAAAATATTTTTGCAAACAACTGAGAGCGTTAGGTTGTGATTTTAAGATTCGACTAGGCCAGCTATCTATTTACAGATGCTATAATTTTAGAGCGCTAGTATGTATTGATGACATAACTAGGCTGGCCAGTATCATTTATTTTCTTGTATTTTCTTTAAGCGATAAGCTAGAGCTGGGCGGGTAAGACCTAATTTTCGAGCGGCTTTGGATATATTATTGTTGGTTTGATTCATTGCTTTGTTGATTAATTGTTTTTCTAATGCCTCAAGGCTGAAGTTCTCGTTAAGCATTTCCTCTACATCAGGCATTTCTCTTCGTTCACAAAGTGGTGCTTTTTCACAAAGGTGCCCTAGACTATTAATAACGTTCAGAGGATGGCTAGGCTCAGAGAGAGATGGAAAAATATTTGCCAGATCAATCAAATGATTATTATCGGTCAGAATAACGCCCCGCTCTATCATATTTTCAAGCTCTCTGATATTTCCAGGCCATTTATATTGTGTCAATGCTTGCATTGCTCTATCAGAAACTCCCGGAGTCTTTTTATTATATTGAGCACAGTATTTCTTTAAAAAATGCGTGATAAGTAAGGGGATATCTTCGCTACGCTCCCTTAAAGACGGAATAATAATAGGATAAACATTTAACCGATAAAATAAGTCAGCACGGAAGCGGCCTTCTTGGACTGCTTTCTCTAAATCTTCATTAGTTGCTGCAATAACACGCACATCAATTTTTCTAGTGCGAGTATCACCCACTCGTTCTAATTCACTTTCTTGTAATACTCTTAATAGTGATGCTTGAGCCCGTGGCGATAGTTCGATAACCTCATCAAGAAAAATAGTACCTTGGTTAGCTCGTTCAAACTTCCCTGCTCTTGTCTGAGTTGCCCCCGTGAAGGCACCTTTTTCCACACCGAACAGTTCAGCTTCAATCAAGTCTGGTGGTATACAAGCACAGTTAACCGCAATAAAAGGCTCTTTCACTCTGTCGCTATTAGTATGAAGCCCTTTGGCAACGGCCTCTTTACCAACACCTGTTTCTCCTTGTAGCAGTACAGTAACTTTACTTGTAGCGGCCTTTTTAATGAGATGACAAGTATTTTTAAATGCTTGAGAATCACCAACACTATTAAGTAACACATCATTTTCAGATTCAGTATTTAAAAATTGGTTTTTAAGTTCACTAACCTCGTGCTGCAATGCGAGTAACTCTTCAATAATGGGATCTGGTAGCAGATACTTTTCGGTATCATCATCATCTCCCCACTCTTCTGTTGTTTTACCTACAATATGGCAATTCTCAGCACCGGTACCCGCGCACTGAGTTTCTTTAAACAGTACTTGTCGTTTCATATAAAAGGTAGTAAAACCACTGGCATAACCACATAACGCCCAGCAGATTGGCTCTGATGATAGGCCATAATTAGCGATATGATTATCTACTTCGTGAGAATGTTCCCAGTCAAATTCCGCATAAAAGTCACCTTTTTCAACATCAAAGTCCAGTGCTGTGGGGGTTACTTTTACTAAGCCTTCTATACTATGTAACTGTGGACCTACCATAAAAGCCTCAGAGGTAGTCATATCAGGACGAAGCTTTTGCGCAAATTCAGCATCTCGTATACCACTGTGGTAGCCAAAACGCATTAAGAGTCCTTTGGCACGCTCAACACCCAATGTATCTATCAACTCTTTTCGTAATAACCCCATCACTGCAGAATGAATAAGTATCATGCGTTGTTCACCAAGCCATATCTTGCCTTCTTTACTATCAAAGTGAATCTTGTCGATTAGATCTTGAGAATCAGGCAATGTTAGTGATTTTTGTACCATGATATTTTTCTTCTGCTGTTGTTATTTTATACCTATTGTGCGGTGCCTTTTTTTGAAAAACAACGTAAAAGGTTTATTTTTTTTTATTAAATAACGCTTTTAAGTTGAATCATAAGATCAATTTCATTTTTATAAATTCATTATTTCATCACCTCTTGTAAATAGATAATTCACATTAAATTTCACTCTATTTTGTTTCAAATAAAAATAAACCCCTTTGTTAACAATAATATAAAAACAGTTTCTTCTTGTTTTTTATTTACTGGCATACCCGTTGCTACATCATGAATGTTCAAATATAAATCACAGGAGATCATGATGGGGAATAGTCAACAACATACCCACTGTTTAAAAGATGAAAAACCAACTTTTCAACAAATGGCCAAATATGTTCGGGTACGTAGTGCTGAAAATTCACGGTTTGTTGAGTTTGATTTTGCCATTAGTGATCCGAGCCTATTCGTTGAATTGGTTTTACCAAAAAAGGCCTTTGAACAATTTTGTCAGGCTAACGATGTGGTGTTTATGTCACAAGAGCAGCAGGATGCTAACGATACTGAGATGGAAAAATGGCGCTACGGTGAAGATACGCTGATGGCAAAAAATCGCAATGAGCAGCATTCTCAAGTAAAAAATGCTGATTAAATAAAAATAAATACGCTGAGAGTAGGGGTAAGAATATGTCCGTTGAAATAAAAACAGCAATATTAGAACCAGTTAGAAACACGTTTGCTCATATAGAACGTCGTTTTGGTGATAAGCCTGCAACACGTTATCAAGAAGCGACTTATGATGTTGCTTCAGAAGTTAATTTTCACTATCGCCCGTTATGGCAACCTGAGTTCGAACTCAATGATCCTGGCCGTACAGCAGTAGTGATGAAAGATTGGTATGCATTTAAGGATCCTCGTCAGTTTTATTACGGTACTTATGTTCAAGCCAGAGCTAAACAACAAGAAGTTGCCGAGAGTAATTTTGCCTTTTTTGAAAAGCGTGATTTAACACGATTTCTTTCCGAAGACGTTAAAGAAAAACTGGTTCGCTTAGTAATACCATTTCGTCATGTCGAACAAGCCGCCAATTTGAACAATGTATACGGTAGTTCATTCGGCTACGGTACTGCCATTACACAAGCATTATTATACAACGGCATGGATCGTTTAGGTAATGCCCAATACCTTTCTCGCATTGGTCTTATTTTAGATGGTAACAGCGGAGAAACTTTAACAAAAGCAAAGCATCATTGGATGGAAGACGCTGCTTGGCAAGGAGTTCGAGCTTATTGTGAAGCAAATATTTGTGTTGAAGATTGGTTTGAATCCTTTGTTGCCCAAGATGTGGTGTTAGATACCCTAGTATCAGATCTTGTTTACAATCAATTTGATGCCTGGTTACAAGAAAATAATGCCCAAGATGTTGGCATGCTAACCGAATTTATTCGCAACTGGCATAAAGACACAAACCGTTGGGTTGATAGTGTCGTGAAAGTAGCCGCGGCAGAGTCTGCAGAAAATAAGGCTAAATTAGAAGAATGGATTCACGTATGGAAAAACAAAGCGACCATAGCTTTAGCGCCACTGGCAGCTGAAATGGTTGGTGAAGGTGCACTAGAGTTAGCGGTTGCAACATTAACTAAACGTTTAAATAAAGCAGGCCTTTTCAAATAGTCGATTTATTAGAGGATTAAAATAATGTCAAAAGTTTATATCGCATTACAAGACAATGATGAGTCTCGCTATATTGTCGAGGCAATCGAAGAAGTGAATGAAGATTGCACAATTATCCATCAACCCGCAATGATTCGTATTGAAAGAGAACATAAGCTTGTTGTTGTGCGTGAAGTAGTGGAAGAGAAAATGGGCCGTGATTGGGATATTCAAGAAATGCATCTCAATTTAATCACCCTGGGTGGTAACGTCGATGAAGATGATGATTTTTTCACGCTAGAGTGGAAACAATAGGAGAAAATAACATGGCTGCTAAAAAATTAAATATTAAAGACAAGTATCGTCTACTTACCCGAGATTTAGACTGGGACTTCTCTTATGAAGATAGGAAAGACGCATTCCCTTACGAAGAATTTGAAGGGCTCAAAATTACTGACTGGGATAAATGGGAAGACCCGTTCCGTTTAACCATGGATACGTACTGGAAATATCAGGCTGAAAAAGAGAAAAAGTTATATGCTATTTTTGATGCCTTCTCTCAAAATGATGGCCATTTAAATGTTTCTGACCCGCGTTATGTTAATGCCATCAAGCTCTTTTTAACGGGTGTATCTCCTTTAGAATACCAAGCTTATCAAGGTTTTGCCCATGTAGGACGTCAATGTGGTGGTGTTGGTGCTCGTGTTGCGTGTCAAATGCAAGCACTTGATGAATTACGTCATGTACAAACACAAATACATGCGATGAGTCACTACAATAAATTTTTCGATGGTTTGCAAGAGTTCAGTCATCAGCACGATCGCGTTTGGTACTTATCTGTACCTAAGTCCTTTTTCCTTGATGCGCGTTCTGCAGGTCCATTTGAATTTATGGTCGCCATCGGTTTCTCATTTGAATATGTATTAACTAACTTGTTGTTCGTTCCTTTTATGTCTGGAGCGGCACATAACGGTGATATGGCCACAGTGACCTTTGGTTTCTCCGCGCAGTCAGATGAAGCCCGTCATATGACGCTTGGTTTAGAAGTTATCAAATTCTTTTTGGAACAACATGAAGACAACCTGCCTATTGTACAAAAATGGATAGATAAATGGTTCTGGCGTGGTACTCGTCTGTTAAGTATCGTCGCGATGATGATGGATTACATGCTGCCTAATAAAGTAATGTCTTGGAAAGAAGCTTGGGAAGTATACTTTGAAGATGCCGGTGGTTCGTTATTTAAAGACTTAGCCCGTTACGGTATTCGTATGCCTAAATACTCTGAAGTCATCGAGAAAGAAAAAGAGCATGTATCACACCAAGCCTGGTGGACATTCTACACGCACGGACATGCAACTGGCTTTCATACATTTATCCCTTCAGATGAAGAGCTTGACTGGTTATCAGAAAAATACCCAGATACTTTTGATAAATACTATCGCCCATTGTGGGAAATGGCCAAAGAGAAAGAAGCTAAAGGTGAGCGTTTTTACACCACAGGTCTGCCACAATTATGTCAAACATGCCAAATTCCGATGTTGTTTACCGAAATGGACAATCCAAACCAGAATTCAATGCGCGATACGGTTTATAAAGGTGAACGTTACCATTTCTGCTCTGATGGTTGTTGTGACATTTTCGAAGAAGAGCCTGAAAAATATGTTCAATCTTGGTTGCCTGTACATCAGATCTTCCAAGGTAACTGTGGTGGTCCAGAAATGACTGATATTCTGAGTGAATATTACAAAATTAATGTTGGCGCAGACAATATGGATATGAAAGGGTCACCAGACGAAGAACGCTGGAATAAATGGAAAGGTACAGCCTAATCCTTAATTCAAAACGTAAGTCAAAAACTCAATTTAACTAATAACCTGGGCTACCTGTGGTGGCCCATAATATGGAGAATAATTATGCCAGTTTATGCTTTGAAACCGAATTATAAAGGTGAGCGCATGGATCGTGTTGAAAACTTTGGTGGTAACTTGATTGTTTATTTTGGTTGGGATGAACACCGTATGTTTTGTGCTGCAAAAGCATTTCCTTTACCGCCCTCAACCCCCTTTGCTGCGGTGATGGAAAATGTGTTACCAGAAGCTTTTGGCCAACACCCAGAATTTTCCCAGATAAATTGGGATACTGCTGAATGGCTGTTAAATAACGAACCATTCAAACCACAAATGAATGCCACGCTTGAGTCACAAGGTATTGACCACAAGTCTCTTATTCGTTTTAAAACTCCAGAGTTAAAAGGCTATGCTAGCGCAGGTGTTTAATAAGTAAAAGGTAGAATATCATGAGTTACGAAGTTACAGTTGAACCAACCGGCGACATAATTGAAGTCGAAGAAGGACAAACAATTCTTGATGCCGCTTTACGCCAAGGTGTATGGATTCCGTTTGCTTGCGGTCATGGCACTTGTGCTACTTGTAAGGTACAAGTCCTAGAAGGTGAAGGTGATTTAGGTAATGCATCCCCTTTTGCGCTAATGGATGTAGAACGTGAAGAAGGTAAGGTGTTAGCCTGTTGCTGTACACCTGAATCAGACATGGTTATTGAAGCTGATATAGACGTTGATGATGATTTTATTGGCTATCCAATACAGGATTTCATTGGCACGGTTACCGAAATAAAAGACTTATCACCGACAATAAAAGGTATTCTATTTACCCTAGATAAGGGCATTGAATTCCAAGCGGGTCAGTATATAAACCTGAATATTCCGGGTGTAGAAGGCAGTCGCGCTTTTTCAATTGCCAATAAACCCTCTGACTCTCAAATACTTGAATTACATGTACGCCAAGTGCCTAATGGTGCCGGTACAACCTATCTACACGAACAGTTACAGGTAGGAGATACATTAGATATTAGTGGTCCATACGGTCAGTTTTTTGTCCGTAAATCCGATGAACAAGGAGCAATATTTATTGCTGGTGGATCCGGTCTTTCTAGTCCGCAATCAATGATACTAGACATGCTTGAAGAACAAGACGGTCGACCAATAACGCTTTTTCAGGGCGCTCGTAATGTTTCTGAGCTTTACAATAAAGATATTTTTGAAAAACTAGCGCAAGAGTTTGACAATTTTACTTATATCCCAGCGTTAAATGCACCCGAAGAAAGTGATGATTGGCAGGGGTTTACCGGTTTTGTTCATGAAGCTGCAATAGAGCATTTTGATGGTCGTTTCGAAGGTAATAAAGCTTACCTTTGTGGTCCTCCACTGATGATTGATGCTGCTATCACCGCGTTAATGCAAGGACGTCTATTCGAACGAGATATACACATGGAGCGTTTTGTAACCGCTGCTGATGGCGAAAAAGAGCAAAATAAATCAGCTCTATTTAAGCGAATTTAATGTAATTATCTAAACTCCCATTCAGATAAAAAACCCACAATTATAATGATTGTGGTTTTTTTATCTTGAAAACTCGTAAAACAAGACATTCCCCTTCTATATTAAAAACAATGTCTGTCAACGCTATTTTTAAACTGTATTCCCCATCTAATCAAATCATCAAATCGACACTTTAACTAATTAATTATTTGGTGAAATTTTCACTTTCACAAGCGCATTAAAAGAGTAACACCATCTCATAAAACAACTTAGAAAAAGTTATTTTATCCATAAAAATCAACAAACTAAAGATTGACTACATTCGTTTTTTGGATACTGGCACAGCGGTTGCTTTAGTCACTGTAGCAATAACACTAAATAAACCCAAATGGAGCACCCTATGACAGTAAAACAGCTTTACCGAATTGAAGTTGTGAATCGGAAGCTTAATTTTTACTGCTCTGAAGATCAGGTGTTATTAGTTGGCATGGAACGCCGAAATAAAAGTTTTATTCGTGTTGGTTGTAGAGGTGGTGGTTGCGGTGTCTGCAAGGTGCGCATTATCGACGGAGATTATGAAAGAAAACGTATGAGTCGTGCGCATATATCAGAAGCAGAAGAAAAGCAGGGCTATGCGCTAGCTTGCCGAGTTCTTCCCCGCTCAGATTTGCTGATTGAATCTGAGCAGTTATAGCAATGAAGCCATAGCCTGTTAAAAGACGGCTATTGATAAAACTAAAAAGTTGAAAAATCACTTGAGGATAAAAAGATGAAAAAAGGTGTCATGCGTCCAGGACATATCCAAATTCGTGTATTAGATATGAAAGAAGCACTGGAACATTATCGTGATTTACTGGGCTTGATTGAAGTTGAAACTGACAATCAGGGACGTGTATACCTGAAAGGGTGGACTGAAGTTGACAAATTTTCTGTGGTGCTGCGTCTAGCAGATGAACCGGGAATGGACTTTGTCGGTTACAAAGTACTCAACAATGAGACTTTAGAGCAATTACATCAAGAGCTCATTGACTTTGGTTGTAGCGTTGAAGAAATTCCTGCAGGTGAACTCAATGGCTGTGGTCGTCGTATTCGTTTTGACTCACCAACGGGCCATATGTTTGAAATTTATGCCGAGAAAGAGCAGACGGGCAAATGGGGTATCGCTGAGGTTAATCCTGAAGCCTGGCCACGTAACCTTACCGGTATGAAGGCAACCCGTTTTGATCATTGTCTACTGTATGGGCCAAACATCGCTGGTACGCTAGATTTGTTCCAAAAAGTATTGGGCTTTGATCTGGCGGAAGAAACGATTGATGAGAATGGCTTCCGTATTGCTCAGTTCTTAACCGTTGGCATGAAAGCACATGATGTTGCTTTCATCGAACACCCTGAGCCGGGTAAATTCCACCACTCCTCCTTTTTCCTCGAAACATGGGAAGACGTGCTACGAGCAGCAGATCTTATTGCCATGGAAGATGTCTCAATCGATATCGGACCCACACGTCATGGTTTAACTCACGGTAAAACTATCTACTTTTTTGATAAGTCTGGTAATCGTACCGAAGTATTTTGTGGTGGCGATTATCACTACCCTGATCACCCGCCAGTAACCTGGACAGCTGATCAATTAGGCAAAGCCATTTTCTATCACGATCGCGTGTTAAATGAACGATTCCTAACCGTGTTGACCTAATTTTAGGTCATTAAAATCGCGTTAGCATAAACTAACGCGATTTCATTTTTTATCGATCTGAACAGATCTAGTAATGCAAGTAGAGTGCGAGAAATGAAAGAATTTAAAAACTTTATTAATGGTGAGTATGTAAGCTCAGCAAGCGGCAAGACCTTTGAAAACCGTAATCCTGTTAATAATAGCCTGATAGGCATGGTTCACGAAGCGGGTGAACCAGAAGTCGTCGCGGCCGTTGCTGCTGCCAAATCAGCAATGGAAGGTCCTTGGGGAAAAATGACCCAATCTGAGCGGATTAAACTACTCGACAGAGTAGCTGAACGCATAAACGAGCGCTTTGACGAGTTTCTTATTGCAGAATGTAAAGATACTGGTAAACCGCATAAAATCGCTTCACACATCGATATACCGCGTGGTGCTGCCAATTTTAAAGCATTTTCAGATACCTTGGCAAACCACCCTACAGAAGCATTTAAGCTAGACACCCCTGATGGTAAGTCTGCCGTTAATTATGGTCATCGAACACCAAAAGGCGTGATTGCAGTGATTAGCCCTTGGAACCTGCCGTTATTGTTAATGACTTGGAAGGTTGGGCCTGCTCTGGCCTGTGGTAACACTGTTGTCGTTAAACCATCAGAAGAAACGCCAGCGACTGCAACCTTGTTGGGTGAAGTAATGAATGAATGTGGTGTGCCTAAAGGTGTTTATAACGTGGTACATGGCTTTGGCCCTAACTCAGCAGGCGCTTTACTAACCGCTAACCCAGATGTGAGAGCAATCACTTTTACAGGCGAAACACGTACCGGTGAAACCATTATGCGTGCCGCCTCAGTAGGCCTTAGAAATATTTCCCTTGAATGCGGTGGTAAAAACCCAGGCCTAGTCTTTGCCGACTGCGATATGGACAAAGCGATTGAAGGCACCATGCGTTCAGCTTTTGTCAATTGCGGTCAAGTTTGCTTAGGTACCGAGCGCATTTATGTAGAACGCTCTATTTTTGAAGAATTCGTCAGTCGATTAAAAGCAGGCGTGGCAAAACTAAAACTAGGTCAACCTGAAGATCCAAACGTTGATTTTGGCCCACTGGTTAGCCAAAAACATAAAGAAAAAGTGCTTTCCTATTACCGTTTAGCCGTGGAAGAAGGTGCAACCGTAGTGATCGGTGGTGGTGTTCCGGAGATGGGTGCTGAATTGAATGCTGGAGCATGGGTAGAGCCAACAATTTGGACGGGTTTAGCCGACGATGCTCGCGTGATTAATGAGGAAATATTCGGCCCCTGCTGTCATATTCGCCCCTTCGATACCGAGGAAGAGGTTATTGCTTTGGCAAATGATACCAAATACGGCCTGTCCGCAACCATTTGGACTGAAAACTTATCCCGCGCATCACGCGTAGCCGAAAAGATGGAAGTGGGTATTGCTTGGGTCAATAGCTGGTTCTTGCGCGATTTACGTACCGCTTTTGGCGGTGCTAAAGAATCTGGCATTGGCCGTGAAGGCGGCACACATGGGCTAGAGTTTTATACCGAACTTAAAAATATCTGTATCAAGTTGTAATGATTTATAGCTATTCAATTTGATATGAATTGGCGCTGTTGTGGCATGTGTTGCCCCCTGCAGCTGCCGAACATTAATTTTAATAAATCGTTTAATCGAGACAACGAGTCGAGAACATAATTATGAAACAAGAACAGATTATCCAATGCGGTGATGAGCTTTATGATGCGATGAGGCTGCGTCAGCCCATACGCCCTTTTACCGAGCGCTTTGATGACTTTACCATTGATGATGCCTATCACGTATCTTTGCGTATGGTCGAGCGTCGTGTGCAATCAGGCGAACGTATCATTGGCAAGAAAATTGGCGTCACCTCTAAAGCGGTACAGAATATGTTGAATGTGTACCAGCCTGATTTTGGTTATTTGACCGATAGCATGGCATACAGTGAAGGTGAGGAAATGCCAATCAGCAAGCTATTAATGCAACCTAAAGCGGAAGGTGAAATTGCTTTTATCTTGAAAAAAGATCTTATGGGACCCGGTGTAACTAATGCCGATGTACTCGCCGCGACTGATTGTGTCATTCCTTGCTTTGAAGTGGTTGATTCACGCATCGAAAACTGGCAAATCAAAATTCAAGACACGGTTGCTGATAATGCCTCTTGTGGCTTATTTATCTTAGGTGATAAAGCGATCAGCCCACGCAAAATCGATCTAACGACCTGTGGCATGGTGGTTGAGAAAAATGGCTCGATCATTTCAACGGGTGCGGGTGCTGCGGCACTAGGAAGCCCAATCAATTGCGTAACATGGCTGGCTAATACCTTAGGTAAATTTGGTATTCCTTTAAAAGCTGGTGAAGTCATCTTATCGGGTTCGCTTGTACCATTAGAGCCAGTTAAAGCTGGCGATCATATGAGTGTCAGTATTGGCGGAATGGGTTCTGCATCGGTGCGTTTTGTTTAATCGCGATCAGTTAGAGGAAATAAAAATGAGTAAAAAACTTAAAGCGGTAATTATTGGTCCAGGTAATATCGGCACCGACTTACTGATAAAAATGTTCCGTTCACAGTGGATTGAACCCGTGTGGATGGTTGGGATAGATCCTGAATCTGATGGCCTAAAACGCGCTCGCGAAATGGGAATAAAAACAACCTCTGATGGTGTTGACGGTATGTTATCTCATGTTGTTGAAGATGATATTCGTATTGCCTTTGATGCAACTTCTGCCTATGTTCATGCAGAAAATAGCCGTAAGTTGAATGAACTGGGCGTTATTATGATCGATCTTACGCCGGCGGCAATAGGTCCTTTTTGTGTACCACCAGTGAATTTAAAAGATCAAACCAAAAACTTAGAAATGAACGTAAACATGGTGACATGTGGCGGCCAGGCAACTATTCCTATGGTCGCAGCGGTTTCTCAAGTACAAGATGTTGAGTATGGCGAAATTATCGCCACGGTATCTTCCCGCTCTGCTGGCCCAGGTACCCGTAAAAATATCGATGAATTTACCCGAACTACCGCAAGCGCAATCGAAAAAGTAGGCGGCGCTGATAAAGGTAAAGCCATTATTATTATCAACCCTGCTGAGCCACCATTAATTATGCGCGATACCGTGCATTGCCTGACAAAAGAAACGCCTAACCAAGCAGCAATCACTGAATCTATTCATGCCATGATCAAAGAGGTTCAAAAGTATGTACCCGGATACCGATTAGTCAATGGCCCTGTATTTGATGGCAATCGTGTTTCGGTATTTTTGGAAGTAGAAGGCTTAGGTGATTACCTACCTAAATACTCGGGCAATTTGGATATCATGACTGCCGCAGGCTTGCGTACCGCAGAGATGTTTGCAGAAGAAGCCTACAATGACAACATCAGATTACCAGAGCGTGCTTAAGAGGAGTACTAAATAATGAACTTAAAAGATAAACAAGTAACACTCCATGACATGAGTTTACGTGATGGTATGCATGCTAAACGTCACCAGATTTCACTCGATCAGATGGTGGATATCGCCACAGGGTTAGATGACGCTGGTATGCCGCTAATTGAGGTAACTCACGGTGATGGCCTTGGCGGCACGTCGGTGAATTATGGTTTTCCTGCCCACTCTGATGAAGAGTATTTAACTGCCGTAATACCTAAAATGAAGAATGCTAAAGTTTCAGCGTTATTATTGCCCGGAATTGCTACGGTTGATCATTTACGTATGGCAAAAGATTTAGGCGTTAGCACTATTAGAGTTGCAACCCACTGTACTGAAGCTGACGTTGCTGAACAGCATATTGGACTTGCCGCCAAGTTAGGTATGGACACTGTTGGCTTTCTAATGATGGCACACATGGCAAGCCCTGAAAAGATTTTAGAACAAGCCAAGTTAATGGAATCATACGGTGCTAACTGTATTTATTGCACCGACTCTGCTGGTTATATGCTACCTGACGAAGTTAGCCAAAAAATCGGTTTATTACGTGCTGAACTAAACCCTAGTACTGAAATTGGTTTTCATGGTCACCATAATATGGGTATGGCGATAGCCAACTCTCTGTCAGCAGTTGAAGCGGGCGCTATTCGTATTGATGGCTCTGTCGCTGGTTTAGGTGCAGGTGCCGGTAATACTCCGTTGGAAGTATTCGTTGCCGTATTGGATCGCATGGGTGCCAAGCACGGTATCGACTTGTACAAAATCATGGATGTTGCCGAAGATTTAGTTGTGCCAATTATGGATCAACCTATTCGAGTTGACCGTGACGCATTAACGCTTGGCTATGCTGGTGTTTATAGTTCGTTTTTACTCTTCGCACAACGAGCGAGCGCTAAATACGGAGTTACAGCGCGTGACATTTTAGTAGAGTTGGGCCGCCGCGGAACCGTTGGTGGACAAGAAGATATGATTGAAGACCTGGCATTGACCATGGCAAAAGAGAAAGGGTTACTATAATGGGTACACTTACAAAAATTCAAATTGATGAATTAGCAGAGCACGTTGAAAATGCTGAGCTAAAAGCCTATGAAATCACAAAAATCACTGATGATTATCCAGAAATGACGTACGAAGATGCCTTCGATATTCAGTGGGAAATTCGTCGTCGTAAAGAAGCGCGCGGCAATAAAATCGTTGGGATGAAAATGGGCTTAACGTCATGGGCTAAAATGTCACAAATGGGTGTTGAACATCCATGTTACGGCTTCTTGGCTGATTATTTCTCTGTGCCTGATGGTGGTGAAATAAAACATGATGAGTTGATCCATCCAAAAATTGAAGCAGAATTAGCCTTTGTCACCAAAGCGCCATTAAAAGGCCCTGGGGTTCATATTGGTGATGTATTACGGGCAACTGATTTTGTGGTACCTGCTGTTGAAGTTATCGATTCTCGCTATAAAGATTTTAAATTTGATCTTAAAAGTGTCATTGCTGATAACTCATCATCTACACGTTTTATCACCGGTGGTCGTATGGCCGATGTCGCTGATTTAGATCTTAAAAACCTCGGGGTAGTGATGGAAGTTAACGGTGAAGTAGTTGAAGTCGGCGCCGGTGCTGCGGTACTTGGTCACCCTGCCTCTTCAGTTGCTATGCTTGCCAATATGCTAGGCGAGCGTGGTGAAGAGTTACCTGCTGGGTCTTTTGTCATGATTGGTGCTATCACAGCAGCCGTTCAGGTTAACAAAGGCGACTCTTTCTGTGTTCGTTACCAAGATTTAGGCACTATCAGTGGTAAGTTCGTCTAAGTAAGGTAAGCAAGGAATGACTAATGAAACAGTCTCTATGTGAACAACTGTTAACTAAGCCTGGCGATGAAGGGGCCATAACGGTCAGTATTTCTCGTCATGTCAAGCCGGGGTATGAAGCTCAATACGAGCTTTGGATTTCTGGTGTTATTGAGGCTGCTTCTACTTATCCAGGGCATTTGGGTACCAATGTACTTCGCCCTGGACCAACAACCAACCACGAATATGTATTGATTTATCGCTTCGACAGTTACAGTAATTGCCAAACATGGGAAAAATCATCATTACGTCAAGCATGGTTGGAAAAGTTGGGTGACATGGTGGAGGGTGACTCGGTTATGCGTCGAGGAACTGGCTTGGAGTTTTGGTTTGACTTACCTGAGCTACCAGTACAGAAACACCCGTCCCCTCATAAAATGGCACTGGTACTGATCACTGTAGTCTATAGCTTGGTTTTGATGTTTAACATCATGCTGGAACCTTTACTTGAAGGAATGCCATTATGGCAGCATGTACTTGTCATTGTTGTGTTACAGGTTTTACTGATGACATATCTAGTCATGCCACGGGTAACTCGGTTACTGAAACATTGGTTATATAAATGATTTGGAGTACAAAATAATGCCAATTGCACATATTAATATCATGGAAGGGCGCACTGATGAGCAAAAAGAAAAACTGGTGGCCGAAGTAACTTCCGCTATTAGCCGCTCTTTAGACGCACCTGAACAAAATGTTCGAGTACTTATTCATGAAGTACCAAAACAAAATTGGGGTATAGGTGGTTCTTCAGCAAAGAAACTGGGGCGATAATAGGTTTGTCCTTGTTAAAGCCCTAATGAGATATGGCTGGTTGTTCGATTATTCCTTTGCTTTTTTTGCGTTGCTAATTTTTCATCATTAGCTCAAGAAAAGGAGAAGTAAACGTTGCTAAAAAGGCCATTAAGCAAGTTAACAAAATTATCAGTTTTAGACAAAGGTTGACTAGTGTTTTATCACTTTTAACAGTAACAACTCGAGTTGCAAACATTGCGGCAGCCATAACCAAAGCGTTAACGCCGTAATATAAGCAATGTTAGCCTCATAAAAAAAACCGATCAAACTCAGTGCATAAATTACCGCTCTGTTACCATTCAATAAATATAGACGCTTTTTCATAACCATCACCTTATTATCACTCGTACAATTAAATACCGATTAATATCTTGCAGGCATTTATTACGCCACTTCGTTTGATTAGAGAAAAAATTCATAGTGATAGCAATATCACGATAAAACTAAATAGATGATATAACTGGATTAAATGATATTTTATGAGCGGTTTTACCAATACAATCAAAGCCCAATATTGCTGTAAGTTCTCGTTTAAAGGTTTCATCCTACTTTGCTATTTTAAGAAATAGTTAATGTTATGGTAAATAAAAAAGAGTTAAAAATGAAAAATTAGATACTCTACTAAAGAAAGTATCCGATATTTTAAAACGCACGGTTTCCTTTTATGCCTAATTTTATTGACTTTTAAGGCAGATTTGTGGTGCTGTCTTTTGATAACTGGGTCGAGATTTCATCCTTGAAAACCAATTAATTAGATTAGCAAAACGAGTTGGAATTGCCACACCATAAGCTTGTGCTAATCCAAAGCGTGCTGTTAATGCACATTCCGATAAAGAGTAAGTGCTACCAAAGAGCTTATTATCCTCTAACTGTTCGGATAGAAATTCTAACGCTTGCTCAAACTTTTCAACGCCAGCGTTAATACGTTCTATATCCCACTCTGTTTCGGATTTTCCACGTTTTTCGAAAATCACATCACGTAGACCAGCACCTATTACGTCATCACTGTATTTGTTAATCAGACGCGGAATGACACGTTCCTTAGGTTTTTGAGGTAGTAGATTGCCACTGAAATCATTTAGGTATTCCAAAATGACATTAGATTCATAGATAACAAGGTCAGCGTGAACAAGTATAGGGACTGTTTTTCGTGGTGTGAGCGCGTGCCATTCATCAATATGCTCAGGAGATTGAGAGTCAATGATATCTACTTCGATATCGAGCTCTGAAAGAGCTAAACGTACTTTCCAACAAAATGGGCACTCAGGTTTATCATACAGTTTCATTGCAGCCATTATTTTTCCTTATTTTGCTTGTAAGTCACGTAACTCATCAAGCACAAAATCAATACGATCTTGTCCCCAAAAAATTTGCTCGCCAATGACAAAAGTAGGCACACCAATCACGCCTATTTGTGCGGCTTCTTCAGCATTGTTATGTAACTTTTTGAGCTTATTTTCATTCACAATGGCCTCAGCAATTTCATTGCGATTCAGACCAATTTTTTCTCCTGCGGCAAACAATACCTCAGGATCGCCTATATCTAGACCTTCAGCCCACTCTTTGTGCATGACTTCGATAATAAAGGGACGTAACAGCCCTTTCTCTTCGGCGAGTATACTTGCAGCACCCGCTATAGTTGGATCCGTTGTTGGCGGCGGCGGGGTGAGAGGAATATTTAAACGTTTCGCAAAACGGGCAATATCCTGTCGAGCCAATGGCATTTTATTTTTAGCACGATCAGGTGATGAGCGCAGATCCCAGCCAGCAACAGGTCGCCAGATTAACTTGGTATTAAAATCATCAACAATTGGCCAAAGGGTTTTACTGGCCAAATAGCAATATGGACTGCGGAAGTTAAAAAATAGCTTAACGTCAATAGGTTTATTCATGTTGTACTCCGTTAATATATAGTTAAACACTCGCGTCTTAGTTAGGTTGATAAAAACTTGAAGCTCTAGTATTAACCATAGTCAGATTAAAGTTTCAGACAAATATTGATTATAAATTAACGAGGTGCATAATTAATTTTTAGCCATGCCTCGTTAACTCGTTGGTATTTGTTACGCCATATTTTCAAGGTGCACTTCGATTTTCTCCCACGCTGGCTTGCCTTTTTCTAATAAGTCAGCTTGAACTTCTGGTGGGAAATCACTGGCAACTGAAGATTGATAAGACTCACGTTCTTGACAGCGCTTAAACCAGTCTGCGACTCTTGGGCAACCGTCAAATATTTTAGTCCAGCCAAATTGATGTACTGTTTGGAAATACGGGGCAAGGCATATATCAGCAAGACTAAAGCTATCGCTAACTATCCACTTATGCTCAGCTAATGCTTTTTCCATTGCTAATATGGTTTTACGGTAAGTGATTACAGCGTCAACAACATCGGGCGCGTCTAATCCGAATTTAACTAAACGTTTTTGACGTTCTCTGCGAGGTTTTTCTGGAACTTGCTCAAGTAACGCTTGACGTTCTGCTGCTGTTTTTTCCATAAGGCCTGGTCGCATGACTATAGGCCATTGCAACGCACCACAGGAAGGATGAAGTTTTACATCGACATGCTTCATCCAAAAACGCATTTTTGAGACTTCATAACTATCAGCAGGTTTTAAACTACTTTCAGGATAAATATCGTCAAGGTATTCACAAATAATGCTTGATTCGATAACAGGTTTACCGTCATGTACTAATGTTGGCACGACGCCAAGGGGATTTAGTTTTAGGTATTCAGGTTTAAGGTTTTCTTTTTGAGCCAAATTAACATGGTGTTTAGTCCAATCTAAACCTTTTTCAGCTAATACTATTCTTACTTTCTGCGCACAAGGTGACATAGGGTTGGTATAAAGTTCGAGCATAACAGTACTCCATTTTGGGTTTATTAAGTAAATACGCGCTCAGCACATTTAACCTGATCGGTTTAAAATAGTGACAATGACTATATCAGTTGTGCTATTTTGTAATAAATATCAAAATGGTCACATGATATATGAATTAAATTCACATATAGTATTGTTAATCCACATTTGTTAATTGAGGAGCCAAGATTGGATAAATGGACAGAAATGCAAGTATTTGTCGAAGCGGTGAAACGGGGTGGGTTTTCTGCGGCTGGTCGTCAACTTAATTTATCTCCTTCTGCTGTGAGTAAGCTTGTGTCTCGGCTGGAAAGTCGTTTGGAGGTACGTTTATTTAATCGTACCACCCGTACTTTGAATTTAACCGAAGGCGGGCAAGCTTTTTTCAAGCGCTGTATTGAAATACTTGAAGATGTAGAAGATGCAGAAACATCTATTACTGGCTTTGGTCATGTGCCCAAAGGGGTATTGCGTATAAACAGCACCCCAGGGTTTGTGAAACATCAACTTTTACCCATCATGGCTGAATTTCAACAGTTGTATCCACAACTAGTGGTGGAATTTCAATTAACTGGCCAGTCAATTGATTTAATTGGTGAGGGGGTAGATCTTGCTATCAGGTTAGGCGTACTAAAAGATACCAGCCTAGTTGCTCGAAAACTGGGGGAAAGTCATCGTGTCGTTTGCGCTAGCCCACTCTATTTAAAAGCTCATGGCATACCGTCAACTCCCGTAGAGTTACTACAACATAACTGTTTACGTTTATCGACCAGTGAGATTTTTAATCATTGGGAGTTTTATAGTAATGAGCAGGAAGAGGCGATTGAAGTTAACGGCCATTTCGTTACCGACAATGTTGATGCTCTCTATGAATATGCCTTGCTTGGCGGCGGCATTGTGCGTTTGTCAGGCTTTATGGTTGGCGAAGATATTAAAGCAGGAAGATTGGTGCCATTGTTGCAAGATTACAGTATAAAAAAACAGCAAATACATGCGGTCTTTCCGCATCGTAAATACTTACCAGCTAAGGTCAGGGTGCTAATTGACTTCCTCCTAGAAAAGTTTACGCCAAACGCGCCGTGGGATTAATCGTTATTCAGTTTTAACTTCCGACCAAAAATATCAGCAGTTTTTTGTGATATAAATCCTAAAGTCATACATTTTTCTCATGATAAAAAGATATTGCTAACCTGTCTAGTTCTCATGACTTTTGGCTAATTTGAAATAGTCATTGCCCATGGAGTTGGCGGTGATAGTAATCGCATAACGCTTATTTATACCGACTTCTTGTTACTTCCCCTCCTATAACGCAGCACTAGTAATACATTAACCCCATTTTCTAACTTAAATACTTGTACTCATCTGATCGTGATTTAGCCAATCATTATTCAATACAACAATTCACTATTTGATTAAGCATATGGTTAATGGATTGATTATTTAATCAAAAGCTGACTTTTTTATTTTTTATAAAATAAGCTTTTTTCATGCTAATTCTTGTTAACAAAAGTAATTACATCCATTTATCCACATGTTATTTAAGGCCTTTTTTTATTAGTTTGACATATGTCACTAAAATGGCATGGCCGTTGCTCTTACCTTATCTAGTGATATTTTATTCCTGTTGAAAAACTTATGGGGGGAACGTAAAAAATGAGATCAATAATTACAAAAATACTCATCCAAACGAGTCAATATAGCGGTAAACCAATTCGCCGAACTTTTAGGGAGCAGAAAAGAAAAAGTTTACTCACTGTTATGGCATTGATTATTGCACTAACGGGTTGTGAAGCCTCTCTTAATTTAGAAGGTATTAAGAAAGAATCAGCTAAACCTGTTCAACGTACCGATCAATTTCAGGCTGTTGCTATTAGTCAGGAAGTTATTGCCGTCGTTGGCTTTGATGGCTTAATTCTGACCAGTCCACAACATGACTTAAATTGGCAGCGCCAAGTGCTCGAAGAGCGTCCAAACTTTGTAGATATAGACACTTGTCCGGATAATTCGTTTATCGCCCTTAGCATGGAGCATCAAGTTTGGCGCAGTACAGATCAGGGAAAAAACTGGATAAAAAACGATATTCCTACCCAAGAAAACTTAATTTCATTAACCTGTGGACCCGATAACAGCTACTGGGCAACGGGCAGTTTTAGTACTTTGATGAGTAGTAAAGATCAAGGCCAGCACTGGCAGGAAACAACACTTAACGAAGATGCTTTTATTACCCAAATACAGTTTTTAAATGACAATACGTTACTTGTTACTGGTGAGTTTGGTTTCTTAGCGCGCTCTAACGATACTGGTCAAACTTGGACTGTTCAAGATCCCCTACCCAATGAATTTTTCTCTCAAGGCAGTTACTTTAAAGACTTAAATACTGGCTGGGTAGCGGGTTTAGGCGGCGTTATATTGAATACCACTGACGGCGGTATAACATGGAATATTCAATCAACACCCACAGAATCCCCCTTGTTTGGTTTCTATACAAATAACGATCGGTTATTTGCCTTTGGGGACCATGGCACTGTACTTGAACTCAATGGCACAACGTGGCAGCGAGTAAAAACCAAAAAAATTCCTGTTTATCTACGTGATGGTATGCAAATCAGTGACAGCCAGTTAATTGTGGCTGGTGGCTGGGGCGCTCTGTTTCCCATAAATATCTAATAATAATTATCAGTGGAGCTTGTGTATGTCTGATCAATCATTAAATGAACCTCATGCAATTACCCATATGTTGCATAACTTCGACGAACGAGTATTTCGTCACCCTAAGCTTGTACTAGGGCTTATTTTAGCGGTTACCTTGTTTTTTGCTTCGCAAATTCCAGGGGTAAAAATGTATTCTGATTTTGCCGATTTATTACCGCAAAGCCATGAATATATTCAATTGCATAATGAGATTAAAGAATCTTTTGGTGGCGCTAATGTTGTCATTGTCGGTGTTGAAGTTGAAGAGGGTGACATCTTCACCAGTGATGCATTAGCACGTATTCACCGAGTCACTCAAGCCGTTGATAGCCTACCCGGCATTAATCATAACTTAGTCGCTAGTGTTACTCATCGTAATGCTCGTAAGGTATGGATGACCCCTGAGGGTAATGTTAATTCTGAACCTTATTATGATCCCCAAGGCAGTGAATTGACCGCGGCTGATTTGGATAGATTACGCTCAGATATTGTCGCTAACCCTCAAGTCTATGGTCCTTTAGTTAGTCCAGATAAGAAAATGGCACTCATTAAAGCACAGCTTAATGAAGGCCAGCTCGATTATGAAAAAACCTTTGAAGCTATCCAAAAAATGCGTGCAGATGAAACTGCTGATGGCTTTAAAATTCATGTCACGGGTCAGCCAATGCTTGTTGGTTGGGCCTATCAATATCTAGGTCAGATCATTGAAATTTTCATGTTCACTGCCCTCATCATGTTAATGCTACTTATCTTTTATTTCCGTAAAGCATACGGGGTATTGATCCCTTTAGCTGCTGTCATTGTGTCTACCATTTGGGGGATCGGGATAATTTCACTGTTTGGCTATAACCTTGACCCTCTTGGTCTCGTTATACCTTTTCTTATTTCAGCTCGAGCCATGTCTCACGGTATTCAAATTGTTGAACGTTACTATCTGGAATTGAATGAGAATGCCGATCATAAAAAAGCGGCGCAGTTAACTTTTGAAAACCTGTTTCGTCCCGGAAGCCTTGGTGTGGTCTCTGATTCTATTGGCTTGTTATTAATTGCCATAGGGTCTATTCCACTAAACACTAAATTGGCTCACTACGCATCACTTTGGGCTTTATCACTGATCATCACTGTATTACTTGCAGTGCCTATGCTGTTGTCTATTTTGCCAAAGCCTAAAAACTATCAGATGAAACATAACCTGTTTCGAAGTGTCGGTTATGTCTGTGCTGATGTGGTGAGTTCGGAAAAGGCTGCTAAAAATGCCCTACTATTTGGTGCCGTTTTACTGATTAGTGGTTTGTACTTTTCTTCTAAAGTTGTTATTGGCGAATCTGAGCCGGGCTCACCGATTCTTTATCAACATCATGATTATAACGTGTCTTCAGGAGCGATTAACGATAGTTTCCCTGGCTCAGAGGAACTTTATATTATTGCTGAAACCGATGAAATTGGTGGTATTAAACGCCCAGAAGTACTTAAAGCACTGGCCGATCTAGAGCGTCATATGCTACTCGATCCTGAAGTGGGTGGGGCGAAAGGTGTTCCTGATCTCATTAAACAAGTGAACCGCTTATTACACAACGATGATCCTCGTTGGATGCAAATCCCGGCAGATAAGCAGTATGTCGGTGGTTTGATGTTTACCTATATGATGTCTAGCCCAATTCCCGGCGCATTAAATGAGTTTGTTGATACCGACGAGCGTATTGCTAATTTAGTGTTTTTCTATAAAGACCATCAGGGCGAAACCATACGCCGGGCAATATATACCGCTAAACAATGGATCAACGCTAATGAAGGCAAGGTTGAAGGTCTGAAGATCCGCCTAGCCGGAGGCACCATAGGTGTCACTGCCGCAATGAATGAAGCCGCTTATGAAACTAACCTGATGGTCTTGCCATTGGTGTTCTTACTGATTTTTGCCATGGTGATGTTTTTCTACACCTCTGTGCAGGCCGGCATGATGATGCTTATGGTGATGGTATTTGCCACCACACTAACCTATGCGTACATGGGCGTGACCCAGATGGGCATCAATATCAACACAGTGCCAATCATTGCTGTCGGTGTCGGTGTTGGTATTGATTACTCAATTTACATGATGGATAGGATCCGCTCTGAAATGGTGAAATGCCGAGACTTAAGTGTCGCAGTGCGCACGGCAATTCGTACTACTGGCCTTGCCATTAGCTTCACCGCAATCACTTTAATCGCAGGGATTGTTATGTGGGTAATCCTCTCTGATCTACGTTTTCAGGCGGATGCCGCACTATTGCTAAGCGTAATGGTCATTCTTAATGGCGCTGCTGCCATGTTACTAGTTCCAGCTTGGGTTCTGCACTTTAAACCTAAGTTTGTCTGTGAGGCTTACGAAGACGATGATGGCGTGATCCACGGCTAATTTGTTCTAGTTTGCATAATTGTTCAATCAAAAAAAGAAAGCACAAAAGGGGTTAACAATGTCAAAAAAAATGAAGTGTTCAATAAATAAACTGGCTGTGGGAATAGCCATTGGAATGATAGGGCTATCAGGAGCATATAGTGCACCAACAATGGCGAGTGAAACAGAGTTTTCAGGCTTTGTTGAGAATGCAAGCTACTATCGTGACGAAGTTGGACTATCTAAATTTCGTAATACCGCACAAGTAGAGTTTAGAAAAATATTGCAATCTGACAGTTGGAGTAATGTCACCATTAACGGTATTTTACGTGGTACTTATGATGGTGTTTATGATCTCAATGATGATGAGTTTGGTAAGGACGCCTCAGAGGCCTACTTAGGAGAAAGCTGGCATGATAACTCGACGCTATCTTCACAAGCCTTGCTGACACCGGGGGTATATTTTCCTTGTGATAATAATGCCACCTATTGTAATAATCTCGATGGTTATATGGATCATGATGAGAATGACGCCAAATTTCCAGAGTTTAATGATGAATTAGACTTTATACGTGAACTCTATATTTCTGGAGATAAAATTCTTGATGATGGTACCACGCTGAACTTAACTTTTGGTAAGCAGCAAGTGGTTTGGGGTAAAACTGATTTATTCAGAGTACTCGATGTAATCAATCCAGTGGATTACTCCCGCCATAATATCTACGATGAACTAGAAGATATTCGTATCCCTCAGTGGATGTTAACCGCAGAATGGCGCATGGGGCCTAACGATATTTTTGATGACTCTAACCTATCATTAATTTGGAATATTGATAAATTCCGCCCAAGTAATTTAGGTACTTGTGGTCAGTCATATCGCATTCTTGATGCGGGTTGTTTCTTCGCTTCTAGCGTTGGCCCTGTTCCTGTTATTCATGATGTTCAAGAATACGATTGGGATTTATCTAACACTCAGTTTGGTATTAAATGGGAAGGTGTTTATGGTGATATGACCTTCTCTTTAAATGCATTGCATTATCGTCAACAGTTACCTTCGATACATTTTCGAGGTAACCCAGATTTTAACCCAGCAACCTTTAACCCAGCAGACATTGCAAGCTTCCCATTTCAAGCAGATGGAATTTTTGATATTTATTTCCCACGTGTCAACCTGTTAGGGGGTTCTTTCGATTATTACTCAGAAGGAATAGATGCGGTATGGCGACTTGAGACTTCATATACCCAAGGTGAAGAATTGCCACGCGATACTGATGGTCATAAAGAAACCGACATGTTCCGCTATGTTATAGGTTTTGATAAAAACCTTGTTATTCCGGCATTAGCTAGTAGTGCTTTCTTAATTTCAGCGCAAGTTTTTGGTGAACACATTCTTGATCATGAAATAGATATGCCTAATGAAGAAGATAATTGGATAGGTACCTTGTTAATTAAAGGTTGGTATATCAATAACCGCTTGAGCCCTCAAATTATCATTGCCCATGATGTCGGCGCAAAAGCGACAGTAATAGCACCCAGTATTGAATATCTAGTCACTGATACTTGGAAAGTGAATCTTGGATTGAATATCAAAACGGGTGGCGATGAAAAATTCCCATGGAGTGCAACAGGACTCTTTGGTCAACCTGGCGTATCTCAGTATGAGCCTTTAGCTCGATTCACTAATGGTCCTATAGGTGTTGCGAACAATGAAGATGAGCTTCAATTGACGGTTCGTTACAGCTTCTAAACCGTTTTTAAATAATAGAATCTACGAATTTAACTAGATAAAACCAGTTTGTAAGGGACACAAGGATGTGTTGGTAGATTCAAAATGATGACAATAACAAAGGTATTAAATTATGTTGAAAAAATTATTATTACTGGTAGCGGTAACTACCACCATTTCATTAAGCGCAGTAGCGGCATCTTTACAAGATGTCGAAAACTCCTTCTATCCGTATAAAAACAGCACACCAACTTTTGATGGCTTAACTGTAGGAATGATCATTAATAAAGATAATGTCGAACAGTTTAAAGCAATTCTTGATCCAGCCATGTATCAGTTTATTAAAACGGGGGATACTGAAATCAAAGTCGGTGAAACCACCTCATTTGATTTACATTCAAGCTATGTTGAAGCAACAAAAGCAAACTTAGCCAACGTTAAGTTAGGCGATAAACCAGGTGAAATCAGTGGTTCAATTGCCGGACGTCCTTTTCCCGAAGAGCCATCTCTAGATGACTCTCGTGCAGGGGAAAAATTGGCGTGGAACTACAAGTATGGTTATAACTGGGGTGATTCAGCTGCGATTCAACCGTTCTACTGGAAATTTAGAAATATGAAAAATGGCAAATTAGAGCGTACGCTAAAATTCAATTTTCACTTTCTAAACTTCACTCATCGTACTCAGCAAGCACCTGTTCCAGCAATAACTCCGAACCCGTCTAACTTATTCCGTGGTATCTACGTGCAAGTGTTAGAGCCATTTGATGTGAAGAACACTCAGTTGTTGATTCAACGTTTTGAGGACGATCTAAAACGAGATAATGCCTATTTGTATTTAGGTTTCCAACGTCGCGTGCGCCGTTTATCATCAGGCCAAGTAACCGACTCCTTTTTAGGATCTGACGTTATGATTGAAGATTTTGAAGGTTATAATGGCCGGATTTCTGACATGACATGGACTTTTAAAGGTACTAAAAACATGCTGGTACCTATGTATAACCACAATGAAATGATATTAGATAGCGAAACCCATAAAGATGACGAAGGTTATCAAGTAGTTTCGTTTGGTGGTAAAGGTAGCTGTTTCCCTAATGTGACTTATCAATTACGTAAGGTATATGAAGTAGAGTCAGCCTCTGTCGATCCTAACCACCCCATTAGCAAACGCTCACATTTTATTGATGCGCAAACGTTTACCATCCCTCGTAATATCACTTATGATCGTAAAGGTGATATGTGGAAAAGTTGGTCAATTGGTCAAGCACATCCTGATCATCACTTGCCGAAAAATAAAGGCACTGGTGTAGCAATAGATGATGCCTTTACCATGATTGATATTCAAGCACAGCATTGTACTACGGGCCAGTTCAAAGGTATTGTTGACCCGACTTTAACACCAGCAAGCAAGATGACAGTACAAAACTTAAGATCTTCTGGTAGATAGAATATTCCAATTTGCATAGCTCATAAGGATGTGATTTTACCCAGGCTTTGCCTGGGTTTTTTATTTGCTAAAAACGATAGTTACCTATGCTTTAGGATATTCTAATTAAAAAGTAGCGTAAGGAGGCGAGTGAAAAATGATGGGGTTTGAGACAGAAGTCTGAATAGTTGCTAGTATCAGTTTCCTCATTGCTGGCATTTCTAAGTCTGGTTTTGTCGAAGGTCTTGGTGTAATTACTGTTAGCCTTGCTGGTTAGTCCAATCAAAACAATTGCAATTATGTTTCCGTTATTAATTTAATGGTGATGCTAATGTAGGTTAAAAGCAAAAATTCAGTAACCCCTACTTTGTTAGAGTCAATTCAATTTGTTCAATTGTTTGCAATAATGATCTCTACCATATTGTTTTGTTGCTGAGCCATGCGTGTTGTATTATTACTGAGTTCAAGCGTTTTCTGGGCTTGATCAGAGGCATCAGTTGCGGCATTGCTGATGGCGTGAATTTGTTCGTTTACCTCTCGTGTTGCAGTATTTTGCTGCTCGTTGGCTGTTGTAATTGTTGAGCTCATATTATTGATTGCATTGATAGCCTCGATAATAGAAAGTAGATTTACACTGGTTTCTTCTATACGTTCCACGGTAGAGCCAGCCAAGACCTGAGCACCTTTCATTTCGTTTGATGTATTAGCTGTTGCTGTGTGCAGTTCTTCAATGATAGCGCTTATTTCAGTGGTGGATATACGGGTTTGCTGTGCAAGGGTACGTACTTCATCAGCAACCACGGCAAAGCCTCGACCATCTTCCCCTGCACGAGCTGCTTCAATAGCTGCATTTAATGCTAACAGGTTAGTTTTATCCGCAATCTCGTGAATAACATCAACAACTTTATCAATTTGACTACTGTGCTCTTGCAACGTTTCGAGCGTTTGTCCAATTTTATCAATAGCTACATTTAATGATTTAATGGCATTGATTGCGTTATCTACGGCCTTTGTACCAAGCTCTGCATCTTGTTGCGCTTGTTGTACTTGCACAAGGCTGCTACGGGTAATGTTTGTTACTTCATCTGTGGTCACCGTCATTTCTTCAACGGCAGCGGCAATGTGCTCTAGCGCAACTTGTTGTGAGTTAATACTAGAGACCGTTGACGCCGTCATTTGAGATGAACTATAAGAACTTTGTTCAACTTCACTAGAAGCATTTTGTACTCGACGTAAAATTGCATCTAGTTGAGACAGTAACATGCATTGCACAAGCTCTAGCTGGCCAATATCATCAGCAGTACCTGTATACAATAATTGTTTCACTGGGTGACTGACAATTTGTCTACTGCGATCAACTAGTTTTTTAAATCTTCTGGTGATTCTTTTATTACCAATAACTGCTAAAGCCAGAGTTAAGCTTGCAGCAGTTAAGGAGGAATATGTTGGCATCTGCCATAGCATCCATCCCAACGAAGGTATTAATGAAAGCAGTAGCGAAAGGTTAAGGCGATCGCCTAATTCAAACTGTTTTCGTATAAGGGCTTTAGGCATTTTGCCTAAACGGCGTTGCTCATAAACATCTTGAGCACGTTGAACCGTTGCAACTGAAGGCTCTCTATAAATGCACTGGTATTCCGTAATCTTACCATTTTCTATGCTTGGGATAATATAGGTGTCCAGCCACATTTCTTTACCTGCTCGGGTACTATTGAGAATAATACCCATCCAAGGTTGGCCTTGCAGTATGGTCTCCCACAATTGCTTGAAGGGGCCTTTCGGCATTTTTGGATGACCAATAAAACTAATATTTCTCCCATACAGCTCCTCACGTGAATAGCCAAATAACTGGCAAAAATCTTCACTTGCATAGCTAATATTGGCGGATGGATCTGTAATAATGACAAGTACACCATGGTGCTTTATTTGATTGTTTTTATTATTATCACTCATTATTTTCATTACCTTGAAAGCAGTTTTAATTGAAAGCCCTACCATTGAAAACAGCACAAACCAGGCCAAATCGAAAATATTTGTTTGAATTTTTATCTAGACTCATTGGCGACCAGTTATAACAATAGTTAGCGCTTAACTAGCGACTATTTTTAAGCAAAAATAGTCATAAGAAAGAAGAATCAATTTGGGGTAATTTTATGATTTAATACATTCATCATAGTGAAATGATTAGATAGTGATGATTTCATTAATTGATTGAAAAAATGAAAATGATGAAATTGAAGCTTAAAATAAAAATAACTATCCGTTATTAAATACCCTTAGAGCGGATTAAATAGTTATTTTTATTGGGCGGAAATAGTTATTTTGAAAATTCAGCCATCAATTTGCTATAGCTGGCACAGCGATCGGCGAAATCATAGATCACATTGACCAGCATTACTTCATCTACATCATAATCCATTGCCAGCTCTTCTATGTCAGATCGACATTCAGCCGCTGTTCCTGAAATGACCGTGTTGAGTGTTTCCTGATAATAGGCTTGATCTGAAAGGGAGAGTTTCTTATAACGATCCAGAGCATCTTTTGGTGAGCGAATGGCTTCGCGAATTCCATGCCTAAAAGCCATGACTTTCCAGTACATATTGGGCGCGGCAATATAAGCGGCTTCTTCTTTACTGTCTGCACAAATACAGGCAACGGATAAAATGGCCTGTGCCTTTTTGAAGCCTTTGCCGTTGGGTTTAAATCGTTGTTTATAATGACGAATGATATCAGTTGAGCGTTCGTGGGTACCAATAAACAGTGCTAGCACAAAACCTAACCCTAATTGTGCCGCTAATTCAATACTGCCGGTGCTGGTTCCCAGTGTCCATAGTTGCGGAGCTTGAGCGCCAATAGGTGTTGCATTCGTTCCATAATAAGGGTGTTTAGATTCAAAGCTATCTAGTAAAAAATCATTTAGGTCGCTAAGCGTGTGGGGATATAAGCTGACATCGTTAGGATTATTTGGAAAGGCTAGCGCTAGACTCGTGCTATCTGTGCCACCGGGTGCTCGACCAACGCCTAAGTCAATTCGTCCAGGGTTAAGGGCTTCTAAAGTACGAAATGTTTCAGCTACCTTCAAAGGGCTATAGTGAGATAGCATTACGCCACCACTGCCAATACGAATATTTTTTGTATGTTGAGCAATATGTGAAATGAGTATTTCAGGGCAAGAGCTGGAATAGCTTGCAGTATCATGGTGTTCGGCAAGCCAAAAGCGATGATAGCCAAGTTCATCACATAATTTGGCCAATGTTGTTGAGGAATGTAGAGCGTCTGCTTGAGATTGTCCATTGTGAACAGGAGCCTGATCTACAACACTGAGTTTTAGCTTCATGATGTTTCCTTAACGGTATTCGTTATTTGTAGCTGGGAAATGGCATAGAGCGCAATCTCTTTATCTTGTGCTGCACTGCCCCCTGATATACCTATCCCTCCAATTACGGTACCATCTAGGTTTATAGGCTCACCGCCAGCAAAAAGAATCAGACCATTATTGGTTTGCTCAATACTCTCTAATTGGTGCTCTCTAACCAGTTGCCCCAATGTTTCTGTAGGCACTTGAAACAGTACTGCACTACGCGCTTTTTTAAGAGCTACATCAGTTGATCCCAGTAAAGCACCATCCATTTTCTGAAATGCTATAAGGTTTGCTCCAACATCATAAATTGCAATATTCACCTTGATATTTAAAGAGTTGGCGCACTTAATGGCTGCACTGACTAAACATTGACTGCTGATCTGATTCATTAGTTATACTTCTATATTGAGTTTTTTAAGGCGGTAGGAAAAAGTTGGTCGGCTCATTCCTAGCATTCTTGCGGCTTCTGAAACATTAGATTCAGCTTTTTCTATCGCATATTTGAGGATGGATTCTTCAATTTTTTCCATAGAGCCAACTTGGGTAATGGCTTCATTGAGCCAACTTTCCTTTAAATTGTGATTCTCTACATCGTTTGTGGGGGCTTGATCATTGTTCAATGAGCCTAAAGAAGAGATAACTTGGCTGTTTTTATCTAACTTAAAACTTGGGAAAAGATGTTGAGCATCAATTGTCACACCATTCTCAGCAAGAATTAACCCTCTCTCTATAATATTTTCAAGTTCTCTGACATTACCAGGCCACGTATAGTTTAATACCGTTTTCATGGCGAGCTCAGATAGGCCTAGCGTTTTTATATTGTAGAAAGATTCATATTTTTTTAAGAAATGTGACACTAATAATGGGATGTCTTCTCTACGCTCTCTTAAGGGGGGGATATTAATTGGATAAACATTTAATCGATAGTATAAATCGGCGCGAAAACGCCCTTCATCTACGGCTTTTAACAAAGATTCATTTGTTGCTGCAATCACTCGTACATCTACTTTACGGGTTCGGCTATCGCCAACTCGCTCTAATTCTTCCTCTTGGAGTACCCGTAAAAGAGTCGCCTGCGCTCTAGGGGTTAACTCGATCACTTCATCGAGAAATATCGTACCCTTGCTAGCCCGTTCAAATCGCCCTGCCCGAGATTGAGTTGCACCAGTGTAGGCACCTTTCTCCACACCAAAGAGCTCAGACTCGATTAGCTCTGGTGGAATGGCGGCACAGTTGACGGCGACAAAGGGTTTATCATTACGCTGACTATTCTCATGAATACCTTTAGCTACCAGTTCTTTACCAACGCCAGTTTCGCCTAAAAGCAGTACTGATACTTTGCCTGAAGAGGCTTTTTTAGCAAGATTACAAACAGTTTTAAATCCTTCAGACTGCCCCAAAAAATTTCCTAACGTGTCAGATTCAGTAATTTTATCGCGCAAAACAGATAACTGATCTTGCAATTCGTACAACTCTTCGATAATCGGTGTGCTATTGAAGTATTTACGGTAGCTGGCATAGTCCTCCCATTCTTTGGCTGGGCGGCCTTCAAATAAACAAGCACTATGGTTACAACCTCGGCACTCTTTTTCTTTAAAGATGATTTCTTGACCCAACAACGCAGAGGCAAGACTACTAATATGACCCATTAATGCCCAGCAGCATGGGCCTGTTTTAAGCCCAAGCTCTGAAATTTGCATTTCAGCCTCATAAGAATCATGCATTTCAAGTTGGGCAAAAAAATGACTTTTCTCAATATTAGTTTCAAGTAATATTTCTTCTACCCTTACGGAGCCCTTCAATGTTTGAAGCTCCAAGCCTGCTCTGAAAAGTTCTTCTGGAGAAGCATCAATAAATTGGTTTCGTACTAATTCAGCATCTCTCTGCCCTAGATTATAACCAAGGCGCATAAAAAACCCTTTAGCCCTTTCTAGACCTAATGTGAGGATCTGTTCTTTACGGAAATTTGCCAAAGATGATAGTTGTAATAGCAACATACGTTGCTCACCAAACCAAATGTTAGGCTCATCTTTTTGGCAGCGAGCTTGGTGCATTATTTGTTGAGTATCTATCGAGTCAAACCTTTGTGGCTCAGTAAAATGATTCATGGTTTTGTACTCATTTCGTTGTTTCGAGTACTCCATCATAGTAAATTGCGTATATAAATTTTAGAGGCTAAAGTGTAAAGTATAATCCCATATATGGGATTATCTTAACGAAGCTAATTGAAGAGGCGATATTTTATGAATTATCAAGAGCTTTTTGTCTTTCTTAAAGTTATAGAGCAAGGCAGTTTTATTGGTGCTGCCAAGATGCTTAATATGCCCACTTCAACCGTTAGTCGTAAAGTGATGCAGCTTGAAAAAGATGTTGGCTATAAACTAATGCATCGCAATGCTAGAACGATGGTGCTGACAGAAGCCGGAGAAAAATTTCATAGCCGCTGCCAGCCTTTATATAATGAACTAGAGCATGTTGCCATAGAATTAAATGATGAATTAGCAGATCCTTCTGGCTTACTGAAAGTAACAGCGCCTATTAGTTTAACTAATGATTTATTGGCAGAATGTATTTTTCAATTTATGGAGCACTTCCCTCGAATTCAATTGGAACTAATGTTAGTAAATCGTAATTTAGATTTAGTTGGTGAAGGTGTGGATGTTGCTTTTCGCATAGGTGATATTAATTTACACAACTGGGTTTCTAAACCGTTAATTGAATCTACCTTTAGCCTGTGTGCCAGTGAAGATTACCTTCAGCGACGAGGAGAACCACTGCACCCACACGATCTATATCAACATACCTTGATAGTACCAAGAAATACCTCTGTCTGGCATTTTGAAGAAGAAAATGGTGAAAAAGCGCATATTGATTGTGTAGCTCGCCTTAAAATTGATGAGCTAAAATTAGCCTCTAGAGCAGCAGAGTTCGGTTTAGGTATTGTTAACATCCCTGATTATGTCGTGCTTAAATCCATTGAAAATGGACGCCTGAAACGATTAATGCCAAATTGGAAATCTCATTCTCGAAAGGTACATATGCTTTATCAGAAACGTCAATATACGCCTGTAAAAGTACAGTTGTTTATTGATTTTGTTATGGCGCGCCTTAAGCGTTAACAAAAAGTGACCACTCCAAAACTAAGTCACTGTATAGAGTTTCCTACTAAAAATAACATGTAAGTTTATTTTTTGTATCCGTACATATGCTCAAACCCAGGAATACGAGTTTCCCAAACAGGAATTTTATCACCAATAATTCCCTTCAATGTTTCCAGAAAAAGTTTGGTTTTTATTGTGTAACGGTCATCAATAATTTTAAATACTCGTGGTGTTAAAGCCGCCCCTTCGATTTCAAATGTTGAATGGGATAGTTTAAGATTGGCACTTAACGAGGCTGTAGGTTCCCAGACAAAAGTGGCACGAACCAGTTTGTCGTCTAAAGCTGAATTCACGCCATCCATTTGATTTACGATGAAGCCATCACTACTCGATACTTTCCCTGCAACACGTACGGCTAATTCATCGCTAAGAGGGATTGTTGCCGCACCAGAGATATCACTGGTACCATATTTGGGTTCATAGCGAAGATTAATAAAACCATTAAGGTCTTCGTCTACGTCAGGGCTTTTGGTAACAATATTGATTGCACCAGCAATAGTGTTTTTGCCAAATAATAATCCCTGTGGTCCGCGCAATATTTCCACACGTTCAATATCTAGAAATGGCGCTCTAAACTGTCGTGCACGTCCCATATAGATATCATCAATATACATGCCCACTGATTGTTCAAATGAGCGATTAAAGCCTGAGCCGATACCGCGGATATTTACCGAGGTATTGGTAGGGCCTTTGCTAATGTGCACCCCAGGAACAAACTCAACTAAATCAGTCAAATCTGAAATTTGACCATTTTCAATATCTGCTCCAGAAACGGCTGAAACAGAAATTGGTACTTCCTTAAGTGACTGAGAGCGCTTTTGGGCGGTAACTTGAATAACTTCAAGTTTTAAATCATTTTCTTTTGTAGCTTGTTCCTCAGCTATTGCGTATTGACTGCTTAACAGGGCAAAAGTAATTGCACTCGCTAAACATGATTTCTGGCTATAAGTTTTCATCTGCTGACACCTATTATTTGTGTTTTAGTTATATAACCTCATCTTTAAGGATGAGTGATTTATAACCACAATAGATGTTTTACAGGTATTTCGGCAATGTTACATAAGGACACTAAATTGTTTTTTACGGCCATCAACCTATTCATTAGCACATAAATTCGATGTAAACATGTATATATAGGCCGTTATAGGTTTCAGGCATTCAGTTGTTCGTTACCGCTGTTTTATTAACTAACTGTGGCATCCGAAAATAATTTATTTATATGTTCGGTGCTGTAATTGAGTTTTTTGGATAATACTTGATAGCTATGCTGTCCTAAGTCAGGTGATGCGCTACGATATTGCAATGGCGTTGCCGAAAGATTAATCGGAGATGCTACTGTGTCAATCATCTCTCCATGTTGATTAGCTAGTTGTTTAACCATTTGGCGATGCTTAATTTGCGGGTGACTGAAAACCTGCTCAAGGGTATTAACGGCTCCACAAGGTACAGCAGCCCCTTCAAGTTGTTCAATCCACCATTGACTGGTATGTTCAGCAAGTTTACAGGCAAGAATAGGCACTAACTTATCTCGATTTAGCACCCGTTGCTCATTTGTTGAAAACCAAGGATCTTCAGCGATTTTAGGGCATTGAGCAATTTGACAAAATTTTGCAAATTGGTTGTCATTACCTATCGCTAAAATAATACAGCCATCTTGAGTGGCAAAAGTTTGATAAGGGACAATGTTAGGGTGCCCGTTACCTAGTCTTTGTGGATTATCGCCTGTGGCTAAATAGTTCATCCCTTGATTAGCTAATGCCGCCACTTGCACATCAAGTAAAGAAATATCGATATGCTGACCTTGATGCGTATGATGTCGTGCCATCAGTGACGCGAGTATCGCATTACAGCTATATAAACCTGTCATCACATCAACAAGGGCAACGCCAACTTTCATTGGCATACCCTCTGGCTCTCCCGTGATGCTCATCATGCCGCCTTCACCTTGGATCATGCCATCATAGCCAGCTTTTTGCGCACACGGACCATTTTGACCAAATCCGGTAATAGAGCAATAAACCAACGCAGGATTGATCTCTTTTACGCTTTGATAATCAAGACCATACTTAGCAAGCCCCCCTACTTTGTAGTTCTCAATGAGTACGTCAGCCTGAGCAATTAAATCTTTGATCACGTGCTGACCTTCTGTTTGAGTAATATCAATAGCAATGGACTGCTTATTACGGTTCACGCAATGAAAATATGCCGCTTGTGGTGGTTGGCTTTCACTCGCTGGTTTTATAAAAGGAGGCCCCCAAAAGCGAGTGTCATCACCCTTTTTGGGACGCTCAACCTTAATGACCTCAGCGCCCATGTCAGCTAGCATTTGCGACGCCCAAGGCCCGGCAAGAATTCGGCTTAAGTCGACAACAGTGATATTCTCTAATGCGCTAGTCATTAGCAAAATGCCTGATACCCAGTGATCGCTCGGCCTAAAATAAGGGCATGAACATCATGAGTACCTTCGTAAGTGTTTACAGCTTCAAGATTCATGACATGGCGGATCACGCCAAATTCATCACTGATGCCATTACCACCATGCATATCACGAGAAGCGCGGGCAATATCTAGTGACTTTCCACAGTTATTGCGTTTCAATAAAGAGATCAGCTCAACTGGACATTGATCCGCATCCATTAAACGACCCATTTGCAAACAGCCTTGCAAACCAAGACTTATTTCAGTTTGCATATCAGCGAGTTTCTTTTGGATTAACTGATTAGAAGCCAAAGGGCGACCAAATTGCTGTCTATCAATAGAATATTGCCTTGCCGCGCTAAAGCAAAACTCTGCGGCGCCTAATGCTCCCCAAGCAATGCCATAACGCGCTTTATTGAGACAGCCAAAAGGCCCTGCTAATCCTTTAATGTCAGGAAACATGTTTTCATCAGGTACAAAAACATTATCCATAACAATTTCGCCCGTTATTGAAGCGCGTAAAGAAAACTTACCTTCAATTTTGGGTGCCGATAACCCTTCCATGCCTTTTTCAAGAATAAAACCTCGAATTTTACAATTCAGTTTCGCCCAAACCACAAAGACATCGGCTATTGGTGAGTTTGTGATCCACATTTTATTACCGGTTAAACGATATCCGCCTTCAACTTTAGTTGCATAGGTAAGCATAGAAGCTGGATCGCTACCAGAGTTAGGCTCGGTTAAACCAAAACAACCAACCCATTCACCAGAGGCAAGCTTTGGCAAATATTTCACTCGTTGCTCTTCAGTTCCGTATTCATAAATAGGATGCATCACCAGTGACGACTGCACACTCATGGCGCTGCGATAACCGCTATCAACACGCTCAACTTCACGCGCAACTAAACCATAACTCACATAATTTACTTCACTGCCGCCGTATTTCGCAGGCAAGGTCGCGCCCAATAAACCTAACTGACCTAATTCACGCATTATTTCACGATCAAAATGCTCGTTTCGATTCGCTTCAAGTACTCGTGGTAAAAGCTTTTCTTGGCAATAATCAAACGCGGTATCACGGATCATGCGCTCTTCTTCGGTTAGTTGGTTATCCAGAAACATAGCATCTTGCCAGTTGTAAGGGGTTAGTTGTGGGCTCATGCCTTGCTCCGTTAGATTGTGTAAATGCAATAATGTTTTTAATTTGTTATCACACTCTATCTACAAACAAGAAATAAATATAATATATTATCTTTATAGTTTTGATATATTATTTTAATAGTTGTGACGTATGAACCTAAAGCGCCTTGAACATTTTTGTCAGTTAGCCCAGATTGGTAACTTTACACGAGCAGCGAATAAAGTTGGTATTGCTCAACCAGCACTCACCATTTCAATACAGAAGCTAGAGCAAGAAACAGGCTTGAAACTTATTAATCGCGCTGAGAAAAATACCTTATTAACAGCCGAAGGTGAGGTGCTGTTTAAACTAGCAAGTCAATTATTAAACCAAGCGCAACAAGTAAAATTAGAGTTGGAAGAGCTAAAAGAGCTTGAGCGGGGCACTATTAGTTTTGGTGTTTCCGCTATGATGGGATCTTATTATTTTCCAAAAGTGTTAACTGCATTCAAGCAAAAATACCCTAAAATCAAAATTCACTTGGTAGACCAAGGTACTGCAGCACTTGAGAAAATGTTGTTAAATGGTGATCTTGATATAGCCCTAGTACGTGGAGATATAGAAAACCCACAACTGCGTTACACCAAACTAATTCATGAAGAGGTAATCGCCGGTATTGCAACAACAAACCCACTAGCTAATCAGCAAACTGTATCACTGGCACAATTTTGTCAGCAGCCACTAGTGTTGTTTCATGAAGGATATTTTTTACGTGAAGTGGTTAGTCAATACTCAACAAAAAATCATCTTCCGCTAGATATCCGCATGGAAACTAACCTTATTGAGCTACAAAAATCTTTAGTTCGTAACGAAGTGGGCATTACTACTTGTTTGTCAAGAATTTTAAAAGATGAAGCTGAGATGGTATCAGTTCCCTTTGAGCCCAAAATTGAATTTATATTAAGCCTAGCTTGGAAAAAAAATCATTACCTTTCCAAAGCAAGTAAAGCCTTTATAAGCTATTTAACTACTACTCTGGATGAGATGCATATTAACAGCTCTAATTAGGTGGCCAAATAACTATGCCACTACAATGAGTTAAGCTTAGAGTTCGATTAAATCAAGGTCTATAAGGATTAATCAACTATACGCTTTATCTCTTCAACACAAGCTGTAGGTAAATCTTTATAATTAAAGAGGATTTCCTTCAATTCAGGTAATAACTCATAAGATTCGTTGTACAACCTATTTTTAAATAGTCTAGATATTTCTAAAGCCGTGATTCGTGAAAGACCCAACGAAACTAAATCTAATTGTATAGGCTTACTAACACCAACTTCCAGGAACAATGGTAAATAAACAGGTATTAGCTCAATCAAGTCTTGTTCATTTCTTTGTGAACAAGCTTCTAAACATAAATTATTATAACAATTTATATATTTGACCAACTTAAAGCGAACATTGCTCTCAATATCATCAAATAAGTTTCTAATTTCTGTATTAATTTGCTTAGGTGTTAAGTTGTTATTTTTGTATCTCCTTTTTCTTTTATAAATAAGATATTCACTTATCATTTTATTTATAGGAGTACCCTTCATCCAACTCAATGCTGGTATTGTATATATCCAACTGTACTTACTTAATAGTTCATCATCCATATTGGGCGAATCAACTAATTTTAAAATCTTTGTTATAATACGATGAAACCCATCTGAGTCTTGCAAATTTCTCGGTAATATCCAGTCATGCAGTTTTTCTTGATTAATTAGGAAATTAAAAAGTTCTTGCTGCCTTACAGGTGAAATACCTACATTGGCTCTAATAACATCCTCAGGTATAGATATTTTATCTTTTACTTCACTAACGACTGTGATTAATTTGTCAATAATACTACTATCTAAATCAGGGATTTTGTTTAGCTCTTGCCTAATCCCTTTATCTAAATTTGAAAGATCGTAAACTGATCTGCAATAATCAAACAGGACACTTTAATAATGGAATATAATCCAATTATTGAGGTGTTAAATGACAAAACGAACAAACAGAAACTACACGACTG
>JAPHTO010000041.1 GCA_026196955.1 Colwellia sp.
GCCGCATATAAGCCTTTTAAACTCGCCCTTCGGGAGCTCATTAGCAAACTGATAACATCACAAAATTAATGAAATATAGAATAACTATGTTTAACAAATGTTGTTTGTTCTAAGTTCGCTAATGCAGCTCTAAGTTGAGCAATAAATTAATGCGATTGGTATTAGGATGAAAACAACCTGGATAATTTAATACCCTTCTATAGCGCATAAAAAAAGAGTTACTACCTTGATTGCTTGCAAGTATTACCTTACTGAACCAAAAGTTGTAACTCTTTAGATTTATTCTGCTTTACCCATTTTATAGGTAAAGCAAAAACGTTTTTATATTTACACTCTTTTCACTGGAATGAACTGAGTAGTCATTTCTTCAGTTGGCGGAGTGAACTTAGTTAAATCGATACCTTCTACTGCGCTCTTGTATTCGTCCATCGTCGGGAAACGACCTAGAACGGTTGAAAGTACAACTAACGCTGAAGAGCCAAGTAAAGATTCACCTTTCTTCTCAGCAGTGTCAGCTACAACACGGCCTTGGAATAAACGTGTTGAAGTTGCGATAACTGTATCACCAGGTTCAGCTTTTTCTTGGTTACCCATACATAAGTTACAGCCAGGGCGTTCAAGGTATAAAATGTTTTCGTACTTAGTACGCGCAGCATTTTTAGGCACAGCATCATCAAATTCAAAACCAGCGTATTTCTGTAAAATATCCCAGTCGCCTTCGGCTTTTAGCTCATCAACAATGTTGTACGTAGGTGCAGCAACAACTAATGGTGCTTTAAACTCTACCGTACCATTTTGCTTTTCAAGGTTACGTAACATTTGCGCAACGATTTGCATATCACCTTTGTGAACCATACAAGAGCCAATAAAGCCTAAATCAACAGCTTTGCCATTGTAGTAAGACACTGGACGGATAACATCATGGGTGTAACGCTTAGATACGTCTTCATTGTTCACATCAGGATCGGCAATCATTGGCTCAGCGATTGCGTCAAGATCAACAACAACTTCAGCGTAGTATTTAGCCGCATCATCTGGTGCTAGTGCAGGTTGTTCACCCGACTTGATACCAGCAATACGCTCATCAGCAAGCGCGATTAATCCTTTAAGCGTACCTGCTTCATTTTCCATACCCTTGTTGATCATTATTTGGATACGGCTCTTAGCTAACTCAATTGATTTGATAAGCGTTTCGTCATTAGAAATACAGATAGACGCTTTCGCTTTCATTTCTGCCGACCAATCAGTGAAGGTAAACGCTTGGTCTGCCATTAATGTACCAATATGTACTTCAATGATACGACCTTGGAAAACGTTCTCGCCACCAAATTGCTTAAGCATTTGTGCTTGCGTTGAGTGAACAACATCACGGAAATCCATATGGTCTTTCATCTTGCCTTTAAAAGTCACTTTAACAGACTCAGGAATTGGCATTGCTGACTCACCTGTTGCAAGCGCGATAGCAACCGTACCTGAATCGGCACCAAATGCGACACCTTTAGACATACGCGTATGCGAGTCACCACCAATAATAATAGCGCGGTCGTCAACTGTGATGTCATTCAATACTTTATGAATAACATCCGTCATTGAGTGATAAACACCTTTTGGATCACGTGCTGTGATTAAACCAAACTTGTTCATAAATGCCATTAATTTAGGAATGTTCGCTTGTGCTTTGCTATCCCAAACTGACGCTGTGTGACAACCTGATTGATATGCGCCATCAACAATTGGAGAAATAGTAGAAGCTGCCATCGCTTCTAATTCCTGACATGTCATAGGGCCAGTGGTATCTTGTGAACCAACAATGTTCACTTTAACACGAACGTTCGAGCCTGCATGTAGAGGTGTGCTTGATGCAACACCAACTGCATTACGGTTAAAGATTTTCTCAACAGCAGTTAAACCTTGACCTTCATGTGAAATTTCTTTCGAAGCTGCGTATACACTTGCAGGTTCAACACCTAACGCTTCGGCGGCAAATGTTTGTAGTTTTTTACCGAAAGTAACCGCGTACGAACCACCTGCTTTCATAAACTCAACTTTTTGAGGAGTAAATGCAGAAGAAACGTCAACGAGCTCTTTATCACCGTTGTACAACTTCTGTGCTTTAGTATCGATAGTTAATACTGTACCTGTTGCAACTGAGTAGGCTTCTTCTAATACAGGGTCACCATTTTCATCCACAACGTTGTTACCGTTTGCATCAACTTTGTTTACCCAGTTTTTAAGATCAAGACCAATACCGCCTGTTACATCAACAGTAGTTAAGAAGATAGGCGCAATACCGTTAGTACCTGCAACCACTGGGGCAATGTTAATAAATGGAACGTAAGGACTTGCTTGCTTACCTGCCCAAAGTGCAACATTGTTAACACCTGACATACGAGAAGAGCCTACACCCATAGTACCTTTTTCAGCGATAAGCATTACTTTTGCGTTAGGATGCTCAGCTTGTAGCGCTTGAATTTCTGCTTGAGCTTCTGGCGTGATCATACACTTGCCATGTAATTCACGGTCAGCACGAGAGTGAGCTTGATGACCAGGAGATAATAAATCAGTAGAGATATCACCTTCACCGGCAATATAAGTTACCACGTCAATTTTCTCATCAACTTCAGGTAATTTTGTGAAGAATTCAGCTTGTGCGTAGCTTTCTAAAAGATCTTTTGCAACGGCATTGCCAGCTTTGAAAGCAGCTTCAATACGAGCCGTATCCGCATCATATAAAAATACCTGTGTTTTAAGTACGTCGGCAGCAGGTGCTGAAACTGACGCATCATCGCTTAAGGCTAGGTCAAGTAGTACTTCAATTGAAGGACCGCCTTTCATGTGTGATAGTAATTCAAAAGCAAAAGTTGGAGTAATTTCTGCGACAACAGAATCACCTAAAATTATTTCTTTTAAAAATGCAGCTTTTACACCCGCAGCGCTTGTTGTACCTGGAAGTGTGTTATAGATGAAGAAATTAAGAGAATCTTCGCGGTGTGCATTACCTTGATCTTTTATCTGTGTAATGATTTCTGATAATAAATCAGCGCTATCTATTGGCTTAGGTGCTAAACCAAGCTCATTTTTGCGGGTTTCAATTTCCGCGATATATTCTGAATACAGGCTCATTTGATACTCTCTCTAACTATAAATGCTAATAATCTAATTAGCGGGATAAATTTTTGCGCTTATTTTACCTGATTTTCTGCTAACTACTAATCATTTGCTTAAATAAGCACTATTCATAAAATCTATAGAATATAGAAATGATAGTTATAATGGTTATATTGGTTACCTTACTTATTGATAACACAGTAGAATAAGCCTTGTCGCTGAAAACAACTTTATCGCCTATACTACAATTAATCAGCCTAACCCAAGCTACTATGTCAGTAAACCGTGAAACCATCTTAATGAGCCTACACTATAACCTTTATTACCAAATATAACGTTGCGCCAAAACAAGATATTTCCGACAATCTTAAAAACAAGGAATAATGAACTAGTATTATAGTCGTAGAAGAAAAAACAAAAAACACCATAAACAACTGAAAAATAAATACTATAACAAATACAAATATTGAAAATAAATAACATAACTAATCACTAATCGCAAAAAGTGTCGACAATATTGTATTATTACGGTGTTGAATTAATCCCAGATACTTAAAAGCTTTATCCAAAATTGGCTCAATGTTACTGAGCCTCCTAAAGTGACTAGTGTCTCCAATAAAGAGGTGAATGTCGTGCTTCAAGAATATCGCAACCATATAGCAGAACGAGCAGCTGAAGGTATAGTACCCAAAGCTTTAGACGCTGAACAAACAGCAGCATTAGTCGAATTAGTTAAAGCCCCACCAGCCGGTGAAGATGATTTTCTCATTGATTTATTAACAAACCGTGTACCTGCAGGTGTTGATGAGGCCGCTTATGTAAAAGCAGGATTTTTGGCCGCTGTGGCTAAAGGTGAAACAACTTCACCTATCTTAAGCCCTGAAACAGCCACGGAATTATTAGGTACCATGTTGGGTGGTTATAACATTCAGCCAATGATTGACCTGTTAGAGTGCGACAAGTTATCTTCAATAGCTGCTAAAGGCTTATCGAATACCTTATTAATGTTTGATGCTTTTCATGACGTGCAAGAGAAAGCAGAAGCGGGTAACACTGCAGCTAAGCAAGTTTTACAATCTTGGGCTGATGCTGAATGGTTCACATCAAAAGAGAAAGTAGCGGAAAAAATTACCGTTAAAGTATTCAAAGTCACTGGCGAAACAAATACCGATGATTTATCACCAGCGCCTGATGCTTGGTCTCGTCCTGATATTCCCTTACACGCAAAAGCAATGCTTAAAATTGCTCGTGATGGCATCAACCCTGATGATGACGGCACTGTCGGTCCAATCGCACAACTTGAAGAGCTACAAAAGGATGGTATTCCACTCGCTTACGTTGGTGATGTTGTCGGCACAGGCTCTTCTCGTAAATCAGCAACTAACTCTGTTTTATGGTTTATGGGTGACGATATTCCTTATATTCCTAACAAGCGCAGTGGTGGTGTATGTCTCGGCGGTAAAATCGCTCCTATCTTCTACAACACTATGGAAGACTCAGGCGCATTACCCATTGAACTGGATGTACAAAAAATGCATATGGGTGATGTAATTGACATTTATCCATACGAAGGTGTTGTTAAAAATGCGGCTGGGACAGTTATTTCAGAATTTGAGCTTAGCCCTGTATTATTTGACGAAGTTCGTGCTGGTGGTCGTATTCCATTAATCATTGGTCGCGGTTTAACAGGTCGTGCTCGTGAAGTGTTAGGGCTAGAAGCAACTGATTTATTCGCAAAACCAGTTAACCCTGAAGCATCAGCAAAAGGCTTTACCCTTGCACAAAAAATGGTCGGCAAAGCCTGTGGTGTTGACGGTGTTCGTGCTGGTCAATACTGTGAACCCAAAATGACTACGGTAGGCTCGCAAGATACCACTGGCCCTATGACCCGTGATGAGCTTAAAGATTTAGCTTGTTTAGGTTTCTCCGCTGACTTAACTATGCAGTCTTTCTGTCATACCTCAGCTTATCCTAAGCCTGTTGATGTTACTACACATCACACATTACCTGATTTTATGATGAATCGTGGTGGTATTTCACTTCGTCCCGGTGATGGCGTAATTCACTCTTGGTTAAATCGTATGTTATTACCAGATACCGTCGGTACGGGTGGTGATTCGCATACACGCTTCCCTCTTGGTATTTCATTCCCTGCAGGCTCTGGTTTAGTTGCTTTTGCTGCTGCAACAGGTGTGATGCCACTTGATATGCCTGAGTCAGTTTTAGTGCGCTTTAAAGGTGAAATGCAGCCGGGTATCACGTTACGTGATTTGGTTCATGCAATTCCTTATACCGCGATTCAAAAAGGTTTATTAACTGTTGAAAAAGCAGGGAAAATCAACGAATTCTCTGGTCGTGTCTTAGAAATTGAAGGCCTTAAAGGTTTAACTGTTGAGCAAGCATTTGAATTATCTGATGCCTCTGCTGAGCGTTCAGCTGCCGGTTGTTCAATTAAACTTGAAGAAGATGCGGTTGCCGAATACTTAAACTCTAACATTGTTATGCTTAAGTGGATGATCAGTGAAGGTTATGGTGATGTTCGTACTATCACTCGTCGTATTAAAAGTATGGAAGAGTGGTTGGCAAACCCATCATTGATGTCTGCTGATAGTGATGCTGAATACGCACATATTATCGAAATAGATTTAAATGAAATCAAAGAGCCAATCGTATGTTGTCCTAATGATCCTGATGATGCGAAATTATTATCAGATGCCGCTGGCGTTGCTGTCGATGAAGTTTTCATCGGCTCATGTATGACTAACATTGGGCACTTCCGTGCTGCCGGTAAGTTAATTGAAGCTTTCCATGATGAAGGGGGCGGCTCTTTACCTACTCGTATGTGGGTTACACCACCAACGAAAATGGATAGCGCACAACTTAAAGATGAAGGCTACTTTAACATTTATGGTAAAGCAGGCGCTCGTGTTGAAACTCCTGGCTGTTCACTATGTATGGGTAACCAAGCACGTGTCGGTGATAATACTACGGTATTATCAACCTCAACACGTAACTTCCCTAACCGATTAGGTACTGGCGCAAATGTATACTTAACGTCAGCAGAACTTGCTGGTGTTGGTGCAATTTTAGGCAAACTTCCAAGTCCTGCTGAGTATATGGAGTACGCATCTCAAATTGATGCGACTGCCGCTGATACCTACCGGTACTTGAACTTTGATAAAATGGAAGAGTACACCAGCAAGGCTGATGAAGTTATTTTACAAGTTGAAGCTTAATTTGATACTAGCTCTTTGCTGGCAAGGCCAATAACTAGGTTAGAAGTACTTGCCTAGTTGCTAATATAAGTAAATAGGCTCCGTGCTTCTTCCTTATTCTTGAACTTGCCAACATTGAGCTAATCATCAAATGATTTTTTAAAGCCACATTGTTTATTCAAGCAAGGTGGCTTTTTTCATCTAGGCAATACCACACCAGCTCATTACCAAAGGTAATGAACTGGTGACCTATCATCAGTTGTTCGTTGTTCATTATTCCTACACTATAACTAGCAAGTTTACTTCTTCTAATAATTATATAAATGGTGAGCAATATGGCAAAAGCTGAAAAATATATCCCTACGGTAAAAGCACAAGCATTTTTGGACAAAGTTACTGACGCTAAACACGATAGGCAAATCATCAATGGTTTGAAAAAATTTCTTGATGATAGAGCGCCGGACGATATGCTCAACTTCTACACTGAAGAAGAAAAACAAGCGTTAATTGCTATCAAAGGCACAGAGCAAGATATAGAAAGCCGTATGCCCGTTAAAATTACTCGTCATTACTATGAACTTGCTAAAAATAGCCCGCCACTACAAACCCTTATCAAAGCGAGCCCAGCGGAAACCTTTGATATGCAAGGCGCACCAGATCCCGGCAACCAAATGGATTACAGCCCTGTGGAGGGGTTAATTCATAAATACGAATTAGGCCTTATTTATGTTGCGTCAACTTGTTCAGCCCATTGCCGTTTTTGTTATCGCGAAGAATTAATCGCTAAAAAAGAAATTCCCCGCAGTGATGGTAGTGTCGAGCGTAAAGGTTTAGCGCAAATTTCTGAGTTAGTGAATTACATTAATGAACATAATAGCATTGTTGAAAAAAATGATGGCCGACATCCTGATACTGGCAGGGAAAAATTACGAGAAATTTTAATGTCGGGTGGCGATCCTATGGTGCTGCTAAACAAAAACTTAGCACAATGGTTTTCGGCATTAGCCGATGCTGGCATAGAAAATATACGCGTTGGCACTAAAGAGTTAGCCTTCTACCCCGATCGCTTTGATGAGACTTTCTTCGCCATGATGGATGACTTTCATCAAGCCTATCCGGGTATCAAATTCAGGTTTATGGTGCACTTTAATCACCCTGATGAATTTTTGCAAAAAGATGAAAATAATAATTTCATTGAAAGTGCTGACGGTGGGTTCCAATGGATTGATAGCACATTAAAAGCGGTAAAACAGTTAGCAAGCCGTAATTGGATTTCAATTGAAAACCAAGCCCCTTTGATTAAAGGCATTAGTAACGATGCTGATGCGTTGCGTATTATGCAGCGTGAATTGAAACGTAATCGTATTGAAAACCATTATTTCTTCTGTGGTCGCGATATTATCGGCCATAAAGCCTTCAATTTAGGCATTGAAGAAGCGTGGCAACTATTAAATAAATCTCAACAAGGCCTTTCTGGCATTGAGGCCCATGCAAGACTGTCAATTACCCATTACCTTGGAAAAACGGAGGTAGTTGCGGTAACTAACGAGCCTATGCCCGGCGTACCCGGCACTGAAAATGGCGTAGTTATTTTTAAGTTATTACGTGGCGCAGCTGATGCTCATAATAGAGGTGAAGTAGCAATTGTGGGCAGAAACCCTTATGCCATCTGGTTTAGTGGTTATGAAGACAGAGTCATTTTTGATGAAGCAGGCTTGTTCAAAAATTCAATGAAGTCTACTAGTAGCCATTAATTATAAACAGCTGTAACTGGGAAAACACGTCATTTTCTGATAAGCTCCGCTGCCGAAAACTTGATCTAGATCAAAGTATTTAGATCGAGCTTTCTTAAAAATTAAATATTGTCTACAGCACTGGATTTACGCTCCAGTTAGTTCACTAGAGAGAAAACAATGACTTCTTTGTCTCCTTTATCACAAAATAACAACACGCAAATCAATGTTTGCGCGCTGTATAAGTTCGTCCGCCTTGAAAATTATCAATCACTTCGAGCGCCTCTATTAGCAAAAATGACCAACCTTGATGTTAAAGGTACTCTGCTATTAGCCGCAGAAGGCATCAATGGCACTATCGCCGGCTCACAAACAGCAATAAAACAAGTGCTAAATTTTTTAGCGCAAGATGTAAACCTGAACAACATTTCCTATAAAATTTCTTATCACGATGAAAATCCTTTTCATCGCACTAAAGTTAAACTAAAAAAAGAAATTGTCACTATGGGCGTCGAAGGCATAGACCCAAATCAAGTCGTTGGGACTTATGTCAAACCAAAAGATTGGAATGCTTTAATTTCAAACCCAGATGTATTACTGGTTGATACCCGTAATGATTACGAAGTAGAAATAGGTACATTCAAAGGCGCACTAAATCCGGATACTGAAACTTTTCGCGAATTTCCGCAATATGTGTCTGACAATTTAGATAAGTCTAAACACAAAAAAGTCGCGATGTTTTGCACTGGTGGCATTCGTTGTGAGAAATCAACCGCCTACTTGAAAGAGCAAGGATTTGAAGAGGTATACCATCTTGAAGGGGGAATTCTAAAATACCTTGAAGAGGTGCCTAGCAGCGATACACTCTGGCAAGGCGAATGCTTTGTTTTTGATGGTCGTGTTGCAGTAAATCACGATTTAGAGCAAGGACAATATGATCAATGTTTCGCTTGTCGCTTTCCGTTAACTGAGCAAGAAAAGCAAAGTGAGCATTACCTTAAAGGCGTAAGTTGTCATCGTTGTCATGATAAAGTTAGCGAGAAGCAACGCAATCGTTTCGCTGAGCGTGAACGACAAATAGCGTTAGCTGCAGAGCGTGGCGAAAACCATATTGGTGGTGAGGTTCAGGGACTTATCAAAGAACGCCGCCAAGAAAAAGCAGATAAAAAGACAAAACAAGCCAAAAAATAATACTGTCTTAATCAATCAGTAAAACAAGCACGATTTTAGATTATTCATAAAGTCGTGCTAATAAAAATGATTGCTTCATGCTTTTTCGTTCTGCTCATAAAAAAGCAAGGCTATTATTCTCTAGTCATGTGATTTCATTTTAATATTTTTTATGGTGCCGTTAGTGACTAAGTTTTTTAGTTGCGTCGATAAAGGCTGTGCATAAGTTTTAATAGCTGAATACTTTGAAATAGCAATATAAGAATCGACACTTTTATCGTATTGATAATTGGCCAGTAAAAGCTTTTGACTATACTCTTCTGTGGGGAGTAAAGGCACTATAGATTCTTCTCGCTCAATGAAGGTATCAATTCGACCGCGAAGTAACATATCAACCAATTGCTTTCTCGTTGTGAGTTCAACTTTTCTAATTGAGTTATCTTCATCGAACAAATCAAAATATGTTGCGCCTCTTAATATACCTACCGTTAAATCTTTCAAATCATCAAAACTATTTATTGATAACGGCTTAGATGACAGGGTAAAAAAGCGAAGTGGATAATGCTGGTTAAAATAAGGAGGGTTGAGAAACAATAAATCTTTTTCACGCTCGGGAAGCTTTCTCAAGCCAAAAATCATATCGGCATGACCACGTTTAACCATAGTTAAACAGCGAGCAAAAGGGCAACGAATAAAAATGGGCTTTAAGCCTACTGATGCTGCCAATAACTTTGCAATTTCAATATTTTCGCCAACAAACTGCCCCTTCACTACATCAACAAAAGGAGGCTCAATAAAGGTCGCAATTTTTACCTCGCCCTTATGCTCTTTTGCAAAAAGGTTATGACTAACAAAAAACACGATCAAAAAGTATACTAATCTCATACCCGTATTATAGAACAATTGTTAAAAAGTTGTTTTACAGTGCTGATGCCCTATTTATTGAACTCTTTCGTTAATGAAAGGGAAAGAAGTAGCTCATCCATGACGACATTCGCAGCAAAATTTTCCGCATAATAGCAACATGATGAAGATGCTCAGAGTAGATAGCACTTTGGCCATACGAGCCACCAGGTACATATTTAGCTAATGCGGTGAACCTTGGATCAGTGATTTCAATTATCACAGGTATTCGCCCTGGCATCCCACTTCGCTGGTTAAGGCTCATCATACTGCCATGAGCTTGCAATTCACCTTCTGCGATCACAGGTAGTACTGCTGTTACTTTGGCACTAAACACCTTCCCAGGTAAGGCATCGAAAGCTATTTCAGCTTCATTGCCCACTTCTAAACGCATTGAGCTATTTTGACGATACCAACCAACGTAAGCGAAAGAGTCTTGCTGAACAAAAATCATGGCTGGACGAAGTGGCATAGGCACCACATATAAACCGGGGTACACCAGCATTTGCGTAATATAACCATTACCATCTGCGCGTACTTGGGTTTGGCTTAGATCATACTCCGCATCATGTAGCATAGCTTTTAAATGATCTAGACTTGCTTTGCTAGTATCGACATCACGCTGCTTGCCAATATTTTTTTTCATCAACTCAACTGCACGCTGATAATCAAGCTCTGCTGAGACAAGCTGTGCATTAATGGCATCGACTTTATTTTGGTAGGGCACAGGATCAATAGAGAAAAGTAAATGTCCTGCTTTTATCGGAATATTGGCTTTTACATTAACACTGACAACTTCTCCACGAACCGACGGAATAACCGGTGTAGAAACAAAATATTGGCGGGTCACTTCTGAATAAGGATGATTATAATTCATCGCTAAAATCAACGCGCCAATTAAAATAATGCCGCCTAACGCCGCTGTAGGAACGGTCCATTTAGTCAGGGGAATTTTAAAGATTTTAAAAACAGCAACGCATACAGCGGTATAGGTTAATATCAGTAACAAGTCCATTACTCTGCTCCTGCTTGTGTTGCTGATATATCAGCACTTTTACTTGCAAGCTTAGCCTCTAATAACTCTATACGCTTGGTTAATTCTGAAAATTTTTGCTGTTCAGAGTCTGCAGCTGATTGCCCTGACACTTTACTCCCAGAGTCAGAAAACCCCCAACCTCTATCTTCTCTGTACAAGGTTGCCCAAATCCATAAAAATGGCCACAGCACATGTAAAGTAAATAGGCTTACCCAGCCAGCAACGTGTAAGGCGTCTTGTTGTGGATGATTGCGCTTTTTAGCGATCTCATACGGAATATCATGAATAATAATAATGCCATAAAAAATGGTTAGTGCTGCAAACACTAATATACCAAGCGCAACATACTCGAGCATAAGTAACTCCCCAAAAAGTACATGTGTTATAAAAATATAAGTATAAGCAGCAAAATCGATAAAATCGATTTATCACACATACTTACCTTTATTATCCATTACGACTTAGACGTGGACATTGACTCTAGCTTCTCTTCAAGCTTTTCCAATTTTTTATGAATTAAGGTGTTTTGCGCAAATATTTCTTCATTTTGTTTTCTTAACTCTCTATTTTTAATATTTGTATCAGCAAAACCAAACACCTTGTTTGCAAATACAGCACCGACACCACCGAGTATGCCAACGCCTAAAATAAACATAAGGAAAACTGTTGCTCTACCAATGAATGTTATTGGGTAAACATCACCAAAACCAATAGTCGTTGATGACATTAACATTAACCATAGGGCATCGGCGTAGCTTTGTACTGGTGAGTCAGCAACACTGGTTTCAGCCAAAAAGGTTATATAACCTAGTACTACATTTAAAAAAGAAAAAAGGGTTAAAGACAGTCCCCCTAAAATTCCATAATTGTAGTTTTTAATGCCATACTCATCCACATGATATAGATGGCTTTTTTCCATCGCATTCTGCAGTAAAATCATTATTCTTAACTCTATTTATATGTCTCAACACCAAGTTTCGATAGTATTACAGTCTTATCCTTTATAAAAGTAATCCGTTCGCTTTTTTAACCTGCACTTCTTTGGAATATACTTTTTGACGTTGCTTTTAGGCTTGAGGAAATAAATTCAATGGAATGGGTATAAGTTTTCAACAATATCTACAGGCAATAAAAAACCGCGTTTTAAACGCGGTTTTTCTCAATGTTCATAAAGCTTACAGCAGCAAGTATTAAGCTTTTTTCGCTTCAATGTATTCATTTACTAACTGAGTCAATACATTTAAAGGGACAGGTCCGTTACGCAAAACTACATCATGAAATTCACGAATATCAAATTTATCACCTAAAGCCGCTTTAGCGCCTTCACGTAATTCGATGATTTTTATCATACCGATTTTATACGCTGTCGCTTGAGATGGCATAACAATATGACGCTCTACCATTTTAACGGCGTCAGATTTAGCGTTAGGCGTATTGGCAACGTAATACGCTATACCTTGTTCACGTGTCCATTTTTTTGTATGAATGCCGGTATCAACCACTAACCTGCAGGCGCGCCATAATTCCATAGCTAAACGACCAAAATCAGAATAAGGGTCTTGATATAATCCAATTTCTTTAGGGATCATCTCTGAATATAATCCCCAGCCTTCTGTATGAGCAGTATATCCGCCAAATTTTCGAAACATAGGAATACCGGTTAATTCTTGCTTGATGGCAAACTGCATATGATGACCAGGAATACCTTCATGATAGGCTAAAGCCGCCATTTGATAGGTTGGCATAGCTTCCATATCGTAAAGGTTCGCATAATATATGCCCGGTCGAGAGCCATCAGGTGCAGGTTGTTGATAAAAAGCTTTACCTGCTGATTTTTCACGGAAAGCTTCGACTGCTTTAACTTTTAACTGTGCTTTAGGTTTAGTTAAAAAGAGGCTATCTAAGCGGCCCTTCATATCTTCAATTAGGGCAACTGCTTCATCTAAATATTGCTGACGCCCAGCTTCATCACCAGCATAATAAAACTGCTTGTCCGTTCTCATAAATTCAAGGAATTCTGCTAGTTCGCCTTCAAAGCCGACTTTTTCCATAATTAAACGCATTTCATCATGTATACGAGCAACTTCATTTAAACCTATATTATGAATTTCATCGGCGGTGAGATCTGTTGTTGTTGTCCGCTTTAACGCATTATTGAAAAACGCTTTTCCGTCGGGGAATTTCCAAGCACCATCGCGCGTGTCGGCTTTAGCTTCAAGCTCAGTTAAATAACTGATTAACTGTTCATAACCGGGTTTTAATCCATTATTTAACGCTGTTTCTATGTCAGCAAAGAGTGTTAATTTATCAGCATCTGAGAGTTCTATTTTATTAATTTTACTGGTGAAGTCTGCCAAAATAGTACTGTCTTTACCTGCATCAAATGGTGCGCCAACTAAGATGTTTTTAGAGTCACGAATAACATGCTCAAAAACAAATTTAGGGGCAATGATGCCTCGCTCTTCTCTTAGCTTAAGTTGAGTAACAAGTTGTTCCATTAACTTTTTAGTACCCTTTACACGTGAAATATAATCTTGTGCTTCTTTTAGGTTACTAATTGAATGTTGGTTTATTAAAAACGCAGGCACTTGCGAATGTGTGCCACGCATTTGGTTAACAGGGTAATTATGAAAGCGCCATTTTTGATCACTGATGTTATTTTCTAATTTTTGTACATAAAGGTGATAGCTGATTAATGTTTGAGGATCTAACTTATCAACATTTAGTGCTTTGATTTTTTCTAAATCTGATTTTAAAAAGGCTAATTCTTTTGCATTATTTTCTTCTGATAAATCATGCCATTTATCATAGTCTTTTTTAATCCCAAGATAAGTTTGCATTACTGGATTTCGGTCTATACCTGCGTTAAATATAGCATCAAACAGCTGGTTGGCTTTTTCAGACTCTGACATAGTTACATCAGTAGTTTTTTCTTGCTTTACAGTATTGTTTGTATCTGATGTTTGAGCCTTTTGGGATTCAGAACACGCGCTTAACAAGGCACCAGACATGGCGATAATGAGTATGGATTTTTTAAAGGTCATTATTTTGCTTTATTTTAGGAATAGTTAGTGACAGTTTTCCTATATTTTGATGATTAAATCAACACAAGCTCGATAAAACACCTAATATTTAAGACCAAATTATATTTATTTTAACTTTCGACGTTTGTCAGTTAATTCTTGATATAAATCGATGATGACTATCATTAAATAGGCTATTTTTAATTAACGCGTTTTTTCACAAACTTCTTTTTATATTTTCTTGGGGGTGCTTTAGGCATACCTGTAAAGGAAGTACCTTTCACATCACTAATAAACTGTTTTAAATTACCTTCTACACCTAAAATAAATGATTGATAGTTAACCGTTTTATTACTGATAGACTTTAATTGTGATTCCCACAGCGCCGTCATGTCAGGTAAGGTTGCTTGTACTGGCAATCCGTGAATTAACGCTACACCAACCTCGGTAGCGATTATTTTTTTACCTTGCCTTGATAAAAAGCCACGCTTAAATAACAGATCAATAATACCGGCTCGAGTAGCATCTGTACCTAAGCCATCGGTTTCTTTTAACACTTTTTTAATCTGTGCATCATTAACAAAACGAGCAATACCCGTCATCGCACTTAGCAGGGTTGCGTCGGTAAATGACTCAGGGGGAGAAGTATGCTTTTCTAGTAGCTCTCCTTGTTGACAATGCAATACTTGCCCTTCTTGTAGTGATGGCAAACTATTGATTTCAGCTGTTGGTTTTTCACGACTTGGAAAGAGTATTTTCCAACCTTGTTGCAGGGGTGATTTTTCACTGGCCGTAAAAAGTCCGCCAGCAATAATGATCTCAAGTTGAGTATGTTGATATTGATAAACAGGATAAAATTGCGCTAGATATTGCCTGACAATCAGTAAATAAATATTCTTTTCA
>JAPHTO010000014.1 GCA_026196955.1 Colwellia sp.
ATAGTCATCCACCTTGTTGTTGTATCATCCAATTTATTTGTCAAAAGTACTCACAAATTCTTCGGGAAAGAATTTGAACACCCGAAGGGGGGCCTGAAAGGCGGAGTAAAGGATGTATGGAGTATTGACTGGCGTCAATTCCGTGCGTTTTCCTTTAAATTGAACCATACAACTTAAAGTTGAATTACTATCGTTATGAAAATCCATAGTAAAATAGGTGATAAATGATAAGTAAAATAGTAAATAATGTCGAAAACCCTATTGCGCAAATTATTTTTGCTCATGGTGCTGGTGCTGATATGCATCATGAGTTTATGGCGCAAATAACGGCGTTATTGAATCAAGCTAACATCAATGTATTACGGTTTAATTTTCCTTATATGGATAAGCGCGCAGAAACAGGCAAGCGTTATCCGCCAGATAGAATGCCAACGCTTATTGATTGCTATCAATCAGTGATCACTGAGCTTGTTGAACAAATAAGCACTGAGCCTGCTTTACCGCTATTTATTGGTGGTAAATCCATGGGCTCACGGGTGGCAGCAACACTCGCGGGCGATGACAATATATCAGCGCTACTTCATGGTGTGTTTTGTTTAGGCTATCCCTTTCATCCTGCTAAAAAGCCTGAAAATTTGCGCTTAGCGCCTTTGCAGAATACTTCTTTGCCTATTTTAATCGTTCAAGGCGAGCGTGATACTTTAGGCTCAGCGCTTGAAATTAGTGGTTATGATACCTCTAGTTTATGCCAGTACGTCTTTTTAACGGATGGTGATCATAGTTTGAAGCCTAGAGTTAAATCAGGCTTTAGCCATCAACAGCACTTAAACAGTGCAGCAGCGGCTATTGTTAGTTTTATTTTGGAAAAATCAAATAATGCATAAGGTAATAGAAAGCAAAATTGTAAAATATTTAATGGTTTTTGTTGGCATCAGTGGCTGCTTTTCTGTACTATTCGGCGCTTGGCTTGCCCATGGCGGACAAGCGTTTGATCTTAACGTGCAAGCAAGCTTGAAAACTGCATTACAATATCAGTTATTTCACACGCTGGCTTTGTTAGCCTCGTTAGTGTGGGCGATGAGTAAATCATCGACTAAAATACTTACTGCGGCTTGTATCGGCTTCTTTATTGGTATTTTATGCTTTAGTGGCACTATTTATCTCAAAACATTTTTCAGTTTTGCCATGATTGGCAAATTAACCCCTTTTGGCGGAATATCCTTAGCAATTGCCTGGGGTTTACTGTCTATTGAAGGTATAAAAAACTTATGACTTCTATCGTATTATATTGTCGCCCTGGCTTTGAAAAAGAGTGTGGCGCCGAGATCCAAGAGAAAGCAGCTTGGAACGAAATGTATGGCTATTTAGAGCTTAAAAAGAATCAAGGCTTAGTCTTTTTTCATTTGCATGATGACAGTCATGGTGAAATTTTGATGGGCAAACTTCCCCTTAAGCGCCTTATTTTTGCTCGGCAATGGTTTGTTACCTTAACAGATAAAATTGATTTGCCTGATTATAATCGCGTAGAAGCGATTGTTGATGCGCTCGGTAATGATTGGCAATACGATGAATTACGCATGGAAACTGCTGATACTAATGACGGTAAAGCGTTAAGTAAGTTTTGTCGTAAGCTTGCCGTGCCGCTTCGTCAGGGCTTACGTAAAGTTAACGTATTAACCGATAAGCAAAAAGCAGTAAATAATCAGCCCGAAGGTTCAATTTTGCATGCGCTGTTTTTATCCGGGCAAGAAGTTATTTTAGGATTCTCATTAGCCCGCAATAGCTCCAAACATGTGATGGGTATTCCAAGGCTTAAATTTCCAAGTCAAGCCCCTAGTCGCTCGACCTTAAAGCTTGATGAAGCTTTTCTTCATTTTATTCCTAAAGATGAATGGGAAACGCGATTAACCTCGGGTATGAATGCCGTTGATTTAGGCTCAGCCCCTGGCGGTTGGACCTATCAACTCGTGCGTCGTGGCATGATGGTTACCGCCATTGATAATGGTCCTATGGCTGAATCATTGATGGAAACAGGGCAAGTTAAACATAAAATGATGGATGGCTTTAAATATGTGCCCATGAAACAAAACGTTCATTGGCTAGTATGCGATATGATCGAAAAGCCTCAACGTGTCGCTAAGTTAATGGCTGAATGGCTGTTAAATGGTTATTGTAAAGAAGCGATGTTTAACTTGAAGTTACCTATGAAAGGGCGTTATCAGCAAGTGACTGAAGATATTCAACGTATAAAAGATGCTTTTAGTGAAAATAACGTGAAGTACGAGCTATATGCTAAGCATTTGTACTATGACCGCGAAGAAATCACTGTCCATGCTAGGTTGTTATCGCCAGTGCCACAAAGGTAGTGTGGCGCTGACATTATTTTTATTCAATAAGCCTTAAGGTTTTTTATTTAATTCATTAAACCTTGCTAGCTGCTCTGGTGTCGCTGGCAATTGATGATTTTCTTTCCATTCTTGGTAGCTCATACCATAAATTTGTTGTTGAGCCGTCGCTAAGTCAACCTCAACTCCTAATTTTTCCGCTTCTGCTACAGTCCATTTACTAAAGCAGTTTCGGCAAAAACCAGCAAGGTTCATTAACTCAATATTCTGTACATCTTTTCTCGCATCTAAATGAGCTAATAAGCGGCGGAAAACGGCCGCTTGAATTTCTGTTTCTTTGTTCATGGTGATCTCTATTTTATTGGTTGTATATTCGATATTTGCGACGATAAATTCGGTAACTAGCTTTATCTTACTGCTTGGCTAACGGCTTCATCTTTAGGTTTCGTTGGATCAAAACGTCTTATTTGCACTACCATCCCCATATAAGGGTGATCAAAGTAGTGAACCTCTCCCGTGATCACACGCCTATTTTGGCTGAAGTTAATGAGTTTCATTGCCGCTTGCTCTGTATCGCTTTGACGAGATTTTGACTGTGTGTCAGCGTTGTTGAGTAGGTTGAAATCAGCCGTTATATAAAGATAGTGATCTAGGTGCACTTTAAAAAAGCCATCTAAAAACCACGGTTGTAACGGCTTAATTGGCGGCGGGATAATATCGAGCAGTTGCTTACTGACAGTACGTGTATTTTCATTTATAGCTAACATGTCATCAAGGGTTTGCTTACTGACTTGCTCAATGGTTTCTTCAATGATTGTTTCTTTTTTATCGTTATCGGTGAGTGTGTCAATATCTGCAAAGAGTTTAGCTAGTACTTGCTGTTTCAGTTGCGCATAGTAACGCGCTTCAGCCTGTTTATTCACTTCTTCTTGCTGTAACTGAGTAGAAAGCAGCTCATCACTTGTATCTAGACCATGCTCACTGGTTAAACCTTCAGATGCTTGCAGTTCTTCTAAGTGTAATTGTGTTTGTTTTTGGTTTTCAATCAGGGCCTGTTGATAGTCATTTTCAACATGCTGGCCAGCAAAAACCTTCATTGGAACTGCTCTTGTGCGAGTAACACCGACTTGTCGCCAACCAAAGTGTAATAGTGGTTTAAACACTTTGCTCCAACGTAAACGGGTATTGATATCTTTTAATAATAACGCATCATCTGCTATAAGGTAGGGGCTGTTTTGAATATGCGCACCAGAAGCATTGAGTTTTTTACTTAAGGTTTCTACCGCAAAACCATCTAGTGAAAAGCTGGCTAGTTGTTGCTCGTCTAGGATTTCTTCAAAATCTGTTTGGCGATAAACACACAGTTGATTAGTGGAAAATAATGCACTGTTTAGTGCTGCTGTTTGCCAGTCAAAAATTAATGCATCATCTAATTGAGCTGATGGTTGCTCGGTTGAAGCCTTTTCTTGAGCTGGTATTTCAGCATTGGCTGTTGACTGAATGCTTGGCTCATTTTCAGTCTCTTTTGCCTTAAAATAGTTATTGGTTGATAGAAGAGCTTCTTCGTCAGTGGCGAGTGAAAATACTATTGGCTCATAGGTAAAGTCATTAGCTTGTTGGATAAATAGTGTTTGCTCAGGTAGAGCTATAGTTAGCTTTTTTTGTGCTAACGAAAAATGACTCTCACCATTTTTATTACTGCACAGGGGAATAAACTGCTTAATCGCGGTTAAATTTGGTTGAAGATAAGGAGTGAGCAGATCGTATGCCTGTTTATACTTGGGTAAGTTTGCTGCGCTAATATCCGTTGAAAATTGCTCTTTTAATTTACTTTTATCACCTAGTTGGGTAAATAAAATAACCTCAATTTCAAACCAACGCTCAGCCACTTCTTCTTGAGCAGCGCTTGCAAAGCTATATGTGCAGGCCGTTGTTAATAAACTGGCATTAACGATAAATTTAGTTAGCAGTGATTTGGGAAATTGTGCTTTGAATTTCATTAATAGTCCGTTTACTTATTATTTTTAGGGCTAAGAGTCAGTTCATTTAGTAGCGTGGTCACTAGACTAAATCTTGCTTGCTCACCTTCATTAGCGCGCGTAAATTTAAGTTTATTAGGTGGCACCATCTTATACATTGTTGGCTGCTTTTGCACCAAGGATATTATCAGCATATGATCTACCTTAGTATCGTCACTAAACTCAATTGAACCACCGGCATTGTTCGCTTCAATACGAACAATGCCAATTTTTTGTGCTTTTAGGCGTAATTTAGCAATTTGAATTAAATTCTTAGTTGCTTGGGGTAGTAAACCAAAACGATCAATTAGCTCAACTTGTACATCGTCCAATTGATTTTTATTCTTACAACTCGCGATGCGTTTATATAAGCTCAAGCGTAAACTGACATCGAAAATATAATCCTCAGGGATTAAGGCTGGAATGCGTAAGTCAATTTCAGTTTGTTTTGAGGTCACTTGATTGAGCGACAGCTGCTTACCTTCTTTTAATGCTTCTACAGCGTGATCTAGCATTTCCATGTATAAGCTAAAGCCCACTTGGCTCATGGAGCCTGATTGATCTTCACCGAGTAATTCACCGGCACCACGAATTTCTAAATCATGTGTTGCTAAGGTGAACCCGGCGCCTAAATCTTCAAGTGAGGCAATAGCATCAAGACGCTTCTTGGCATCTTTAGTCATACGCTTTTCGTGTGGCGTTAACAGGTAAGCATAAGCTTGGTGGTGTGAGCGACCCACACGACCCCGTAGTTGATGTAACTGAGCTAGCCCTAAGTGATCCGCTCTGTCCATAATAATAGTATTGGCACTCGGAACATCAATACCTGTTTCAATAATGGTTGTACAAACAATGACATTAAAGCGCTGATGGTAAAATTCACTCATGATGCGCTCTAGGTCACGTTCACGCATTTGTCCATGTGCGGTAACAACGCGAGCTTCTGGTACAAGCGCTTGAAGATCTGCGGCAGTTTTTTCTATGGTATCAACATGGTTATGTAAAAAATATACCTGACCACCACGTAAGGTTTCCCGTAAAATTGCTTCGCGAATGAGCGCTTCATCTCGTTGGCGAACAAAGGTTTTAACAGCCAACCTTTTAGCGGGAGGCGTGGCGATAATAGATAAATCACGCATGCCACCCATCGCCATATTTAAGGTGCGAGGAATAGGCGTGGCGGTAAGGGTGAGAATATCGACATTGCTGCGTAATTGCTTGATTTTCTCTTTTTGTTTAACACCGAACCTGTGCTCTTCGTCAACTATCAATAGCCCTAAATCTTTATATTTTATACTGTTCTGTAATAGTTTGTGCGTGCCAATAAGAATGTCGATTTGTCCAGATTCGACCTTGGCAATGACTTCATTTTGCTCTTTAGCGGTTTTAAAGCGAGACAGTACTTCTATGCTAACGGGCCAGTTGGCAAAGCGATCTCGAAAATTTTCATAGTGTTGTTGGGCAAGTAAGGTTGTAGGCACTAAAATCGCCACTTGTTTACCGTCGTTTACGGCAACAAAAGCAGCGCGCATGGCGACTTCGGTTTTACCAAAACCAACATCGCCACAAACTAGCCTGTCCATTGATTTATCTGAAAGCATATCGCTGATAACAGCATTAATTGCTTGGTGCTGATCGAAGGTTTCTTCAAAGCCAAAGCTATCACTAAAGGCAAGGTAATCTTCTTTATCACGTTTAAAGCTGTAACCTGTGTTGCTAGCGCGTTTAGCATAAATATCTAATAACTCAGCGGCCACATCGCGAACTTTTTCTGCGGCTTTTTGTTTGGCTTTGCTCCAAGTGTCATTGCCCAATTTATGTAATGGCGCGTGTTCGCTATCTGTGCCAGCGTAACGGCTGATTAGATGCAGCGAGGCAACAGGCACATATAATTTGGCATCATTAGCATAGCTCAGCATTAAAAACTCTGTAGTAATACCGCCTGTTTCTAGTGTTTGCAAGCCAAGATAACGACCAATACCGTGTTCTATATGCACCACGGCTTGACCTATTGATAGCTCGGCTAAATTTTTAAAAATAGCATCTGTTTCAATATCTTGAGATTTATTCTGACGTCTGCTTTGGCGAACATGCGAGCCCAGTAATTCGGCTTCGGTGATCACAGCAATGGCATTTTTCTTGGCACTGCCTTTTGCTTGGAAGGAAAAGCCTTGATTTAAGGCGTTAACACAAATACCGAGTGATTCCGTCGAGTTAATAAAGTTTTCTAGGGTGTCGAACAGTACAGGCTTAATATGATCGCGTGCTAATAGCTCTAATACGCTTTCTCTTCGTCCTTGGCTTTCGGCAATAAAAACAATCTTACTCGGTGTTTCTTTGTCATTGATAAATTGATTAATTAATTGAAATGGCTCTTTTAATTTATGATCTACCGCCAACTCAGGTAGCGGTTTCACATCAAAATAAATAGCACTCTTTTTAACTTTTTCTACTGACTCCGCTGTTTGCTCTGCGTTAATGGTAGCTGTTGGTGCTATGGTAATTCGGGCAAACGGCTTAAGTGCTGTATATAGAGCATCGCGAGTAAGAAATAATTGCTCCGGTGGCAGTAATGGTCTGGTGGGATCATAGCGTCTATTTTCGTAGCGATATTCTATGTCTTGCCAGTATTGTTGTAGTGAATTATCAAGATCTCCATAGATAGCCACTAAGGTAGTCGGCGCTAAATAATCACACAACGTGCTAGTGCTGAAGTAATTTACCTCTGTACTGTCAGGATTGTTCTGGTTAAAAAATAACGGCAGGTAATATTCAATACCTGCGGGTAAAATACCATTACTTACTTGATGATAAATAGATTCTTTATCAATAGAGCTTTTAAAGTGCTGACGATATTGGCTGCGAAATAAATTGATGGCTTCTTTATTTGTAGGGAATTCATGCGCAGGCAGTAAATTAATCTCGTCTATTTTATCACTAGAACGTTGATTTTCAGGATCAAACAGTCGAATTTCATCAATTTCATCATCAAAAAAGTCAAGACGAAAAGGAGTTTTGCTACCCATGGGAAATAAATCTAATATTGCACCCCGAGCCGAAAATTCACCATGTTCCATGACTTGTTCAACACAGCGATAGCCATTAGCTTCTAGTTCTTGGCGAAGCTGGTGCAAGTCTTTGTTATCGCCTTTTTTAATCATCAAACTGTTAGCGTCTAAATATTGTTTAGGTGCTAATTTTTGCGCCAAGGTGGTAATAGGCACTATCACTATGCCTTGTTGCATGCGAGACAGTTGATAAAGGGTTGCTAAACGTTGAGAGATAATATCTTGATGGGGAGAAAACGTATCATAGGGTAGCGTTTCCCAATCGGGGAATAAGCAAATTGTTAAAGAGGCGGTATTATTTTTCGCTAAACTAAGTAACTCTTGCTCTAAGCGTAAGGCTGAAGGTGTGTCATGGGTAATTACAAGTATAGGAGCATCACTTGTTAAAGCTCCCTGATACAAGGCTATGCTTGAGCTACTGCCGTATAAATTGTGCCACGATTTTTTATCGGTGGTTTTTGCTTTGTTTTTGGCCAGAGTAGGGGTTAATAAACAGCTAGTTTTGCTCATGGAGTGAATTAGTTCATCTAGTTAGATCTTTGGAGGCTATTCTAACTATTTTTAGGTAATTTGAAATGAATTTGACAAAAAATTATTTTGCTTCTAAACCTAATAGTGACTGGTTATTCTATTTTTCTTAAATCAATTAATGAGAAATGAAGATAGTTTAAGCAGTTTAACTCAATCTTAATGGACAAATTTACAAGGACTTATTATGAAAATTCTTTCACGTATAGCACTGATCCGCCTGTTTATCGCTACTTTGTTGGTGTTTACTCATCACTTTGCACTGGCCGAGTCTAAAATACCTTATGAAGTCAATGAACAGCAGGTTATTCACCTAAATAATTCCACCGTAGCACAGCTCTTAACCCTAAAAGGCATTGGCGAGAAAAAAGCGCAAGCCATTGTAAACTATCGAAAGCAAGTCGGTAATTTCAAAACCATAGAAGATTTAATGAAGGTAAAGGGGATTGGTGAAAAAGTGCTTTTGGATAATAAATCGCGATTGAAAATTTAGTTATAGCCAAGCCACCTCAAGATGCAGGATTCAGTTGGAATTAGAAATATTTCTAAACCAGCCCTGCGGGGACGTCTTGAAGTGGTTTGGGTATATATCGCTATAATTTGTTATTCAATTTAACTAAAAACCAGCAACTCAGCTGGTTTTTGATGTTAAGTACAGAGAAAAACCTAATCGCACTTCTTTTTATTCTTTTTAGTTATATTAAAGGTTTTTGTTATATGGAAATAAAAAGCCCGATATGGCATGCTTTCACCAACAATTTTTTCTTCCTTTGCATTGCACATGAATTTAACTCATTTAAAAAAATTAGAAGCTGAATCTATCCATATTTTCCGC
>JAPHTO010000094.1 GCA_026196955.1 Colwellia sp.
AATTGCTCACATAATTTTATGCACTGTACAAGTTTAGGCACAGTATCTAAGCGTAATAATGGTAAGAACCAACGCCAAATTTCCAGTGCTTCTGCATAACGACCTTGTTGCGCTAATTTCCAAATAGCAACCGATTCTCGTGGGAATACATTCGTTAAACCTGAAATCCAACCAGTACAACCAAGCATTAATGATTCTAGTGCAATATCATCAACACCACCGAAAATAATGAAGCGATCACCAAAGGCGGAATAGAGCTCTGAAATACGACGAGTATCTTCAGTTGCTTCTTTAATTGAGACAATATTTTTTTCTTCTGCAAGCACTTTCATGCCTTCAATACCAACATCAACACCATAAGTAATTGGATTATTGTAGATCATAATAGGTAAGTTACAGTTGCGTGCAACTTGCTGGTAGTGATGAATAGCTTCAGCTTCGTCAGATTTATAAATCATGCCTGGAAGCACCATTAAGCCATCGATGCCAATTGCCTCACACGCTTGAGAGAATTCTACGGCAAATTGGGTTGATGTTTCTGCAACACCTGATAATACAGGAACCCGACCGGCGACAACTTCTTTAACCGCTTTTAAAATAGCAATTTTTTCGTCGCGAGTATGTGAAGCATTTTCACCGACAGTACCTAAGGCAATAATACCATCAACACCTTCTTTGATTATTGTATCAATCATTTTTTGTGTTGCTTCAAAGTTAATTGATAAGTCGTTGTTATATTGTGTGGTTACTGCTGGGTAAACACCTTGCCAATTTACAGTCATAAGATTCTCGTTTTCAATAAGTAAAAATTTTAGTAAAAGTATTACTAGTAAGATTTGGGTATATTGTATACAATGTAATTTGTATTGCAAGTATTAAGTTTCAACTTTGCTCAATGCTCTTTAAAAATTGAGTTAGTTGCTTGGTTAATAAGGTAAATAAAATGAACTTAAATCTAGATGCTTCTTCAGCTGAAGCATTTAACACACAGAAAGTTGTAGTTATTGGTGCTGGTATCGTTGGTGTTAACTGCGCTTTAGCGTTGCAAATATTAGGTTATCAAGTCACTTTGCTAGATAAGCAAGGCATAGGTGAAGGCTGCTCAAAAGGTAATGCGGGTCATTTTGCAACAGAGCAGGTTTTTCCGTTAGCAGAGCCTGCTTTACTGATGCAGTTACCTAAAATGCTGCTAGACCCGCTTGGCCCTGTCGCTTTATCAGCCAAACATTTCTTTAAAGCTATTCCGTGGTTTCTTCAATTTTTTAATAATATGCGCGCTGATAAAAGAGCCAATAACAGTACAGCATTACAAGCGTTAAATAAGCAGGCTATTGAGCACTATAAACCGTTATTGCAGGCAGCTAATGCGCAGCATTTGTTGGTAAGTAAAGGCTCGCTATTGGTTTTTGAAAATACGGCATATAAAGACGTGCTAGCAATGCATAGCCATTATCAAGGCGCAGGTATTGCCGTCGAGCTATTAGATAGAGAGCAAGCGTTAGCGCTTGAGCCTAACTTACATGACAATATTCATCATGCGCTTTTTTTTACTGAGGTAGGTCATACAGGCGATCCACTCGCAATATGCACTGCTTTGGCTGAATATGCTAAAAGTTTAGGTATGGAATTTAAGCAAGCTGCTGTTGACAGCATCAGGCAAAGCGAATCAAAAGTAGTGATTAATATGGAGCAAGATAGTCTTTGCTTTGATCATTGTGTGGTTGCCACCGGTGCTTGGTCAAAAAATTTACTCAAAGATCTAGGATATCATTTACCTATTGAAGCAGAGCGTGGTTATAGCTTTAGCATACCACTGGCAGAAACTGAATCGCCGCTGTTATCACGCCCTGTTGCGTCTGCAGAGCGCAAGTTTATTATTACACCTATGGAAAAAATACTGAGGCTATCGGGAACGGTTGAATATGCGGGTTTACATACTAAGGCCAATAACAAACGGGCTGATATGCTATTGAAAAACGCTGAATGCGTTCTTGATAAATTACCTGAACAAGTATTAAAGAATGATGAAGATAATGCAGAGCGTTGGATGGGGTGTCGACCCTCATTGCCTGATTCTCTTCCTGTTATTTGCCAAGCGCCAGCGCATAATAAAATCTTTTTTGCTTTAGGTCATCAGCATTTAGGGTTAACACAAGGTGCAGTTACAGGGAAATTAATAGGACAATTAGTGCAGGGGCAGCCGACAGATATTGATATGAGCCCTTATTGCATAAGCCGCTTTAATTAGCAATTTATGAGCTGTTACTTGTAAATAGAGCCGGAGAAATAGATACCTTTGAGCTATTTCTCCTTGAAAGACTCTGTTGTTAAGCTGAAACGTCTAAACCAAAGGGATCATCGATAGAGTGTGAAGGTTGAGTAAACCAAACGGGGCCATTTTCGCCCATATAAAAGTGATCTTCTAAACGAACACCAAACTTACCTGGAATAACTAGCATGGGCTCATTACTAAAAACCATGCCTGTTTCAAGCGGCGTTTGATTACCACGCAGTAAATAAGGCCACTCGTGAATATCTAAGCCGCAACCATGACCAGTTCTGTGTGGTAAACCGGGTAACTCGTAATCAGGTCCATAACCATTGGCGTTGATAACCGCTCGGGCACCATCGTCAACTGCACCACAGGAAGCACCTAATTGTGCAGCAGCAAAGCCAGCAGCTTGGGCGTCTTTTTCAACTTGCCAAGCAAGGCGTTGCTCATCAGTGGCATCACCATAGGCATAAGTTCGAGTGATGTCTGAGTTATAACCCTGTAATAAACAACCAGTATCGATGAGCACCCAATCATTATCTTGTAAAATTTGTGGCTCTTTAACGCCGTGGGGAAAAGAAGTTGCTAAACCAAATAATACGATACAAAAAGAAGAGCCCGATGCGCCGACACGCTTATGAGCTTCATTAATGAAATTGGTGACTTCTATCGTGCTAATGCCGGGGTGCAATATACGCGCAGCGGCTTTATGAACTTCTATCGTCATATCTTTAGCGCGCTGCATTAAAGCAATTTCAGCGCTTGATTTTATTTGCCGACAGGGAGCTGAAATATCGGCGCCATTGCTGAATTCAAACGCTGGTGCTGCTTTACGTAAGCCATCAAAAATAAAAAAAGCTGCGGATTCATCAATGGCAACCTTACCCTGAGTAAACCCCATGTTAGTTAAGATTCTGGCAAATAACTCGTACGGACTTTCATCTTCATGCCAGGCATTGTAATTACCTTGAATGAGCATGTTATCTCGCAATGAGCCCTCTTCAAAGTGAGGGGCAATAAATTCTAACTCGCCCTTAACAGGTAAAATAGCGCCAACCATACGTTCGCTTTTATACCATTTCAAACCAGTAAAGTAATGAAGGTTTGTGCCGGCATCTAAATATAGCGCGCATACGCCTTGCGCTTGCATGAGTTGTTGCGCTTTATTTATGCGGGAGCGATATTCTGCTTCACTAATAGCAATTACGTCTGTGGTCATATTTGAGAGTTTATTCAGCTCTACCTCAATGGTTGAGCCACCAACACCAATAGTCATATTCGAAACCTTTAAATTGTATACAATATGTAAAACATCATAACAAAGCTTTTTATTGATGTATATTTACTTTTTACTGTATATTAATACAGTTTCTGGCGGTGTAAAGGTCATTATGGATTTATTTGAACAATTTTTAGTTGAGCCTATTAATATTTTGCCTAAAGAGGGGGAGGTAAATTATTACGGTGAAGTAATGCCTCTAGAGGAAGCTGATTTTTATTTTCAGGCTTTACTACGTGAAGTTGATTGGCGCTGTGATCAGGCGGTTATTTTCGGAAAGCGTATTGAAACCAAAAGAAAAGTTGCTTGGTATGCAGATCGGCCATTTTCTTATACTTATTCAAATATCACTAAATATGCTCAGTTGTGGACAAAAAACTTACGGGCATTAAAAAACGCAGTTGAGCAACAAACGGGTGAAACTTATAACTCTTGCTTACTTAATTTATATCACAATGGCAGTGAAGGTATGGCGTGGCACAGTGATGGTGAAAAAGATCTACAAGAAAACGGTGCCATTGCATCCTTGAGTTTTGGCGCTACTCGCAAGTTTGCTTTTAAGCATAAACAAAGCAAGGAAGTAGTTTCACTTGATTTGAAAGCAGGCAGCCTATTAGTGATGAAAGGTGTGACCCAAAAGCATTGGTTGCATCGCTTGCCACCCACTAAAAAGGTGTCGGAGGCGCGAATAAACTTAACCTTTAGAACGATTAACACATAAGTAATTTGGAGTATTTCTCCTTATTTCTCAGTGGATAAATCTTAAGAGTTAAGGCTGTGTATTTTGTCCAACGCAGAGTGTATACCTTTAGGCATGATGTGAAGTTTTCACCGCCAAGTCAATCGTGTAACTTAGCGGTGTACTCAGACGCTAGTGGTTTGGCTTATCTAGCCTTTTTTCCATTTATCAAATAATTCACCCGCTTTTTCTTCTAATTTTTCTTTCGCCTTGTCTTTGGCTTGATCTTTTATGATTTCTTTTTGTGAATCTTTGGCTTCTTTCCAAATTGCCGATAAAGCTTTTTTGATCATAACACCACCGAGCTCATTAGCAGGTAAGCCTTCTTCGCCGCCAATGTTGGCTAAATTGATATCTGGTAGCGTCTTTTTATGAGTCGTATTACCCAGTTTGGTTAAGTCAACTCGTAGTGCCACTCCTGCTAAGACGAATTTTTTCACCCGTATTTTAGGGGAGTCCGATTGGCTAGTGTTTGTTTCATTACTTGCTGAGGATTGAGGAACGTTTTTGTTAATGGCATCAAGAATGACTTGAATATTAGAGCCACCAGTTTCATTAAACTCAACGAGTGCTTCGGGCTTGTCTATGACAATAGCATCTATGAGGATAGCTTTACCTTCACGTACGCCCGCTAAGCTTTCAAGGTTAATGTCCAAAGTGATCTCATTTAAAGCAAAGGCAGGCGTTGTTGTATAGCCATTAGGGTTATTTAGTATTAAACCATTAATAGTGCCAGCACCACGCAATAGTTGCATATCTACTTTTTCGACTGTAACTCGCTGTTCAGTAAATTTATTTCCTTGAACTTCTATTTGCTCTGCGATAAGTGCATTGAGTTTATCACCGGTAAGAAACCAAAAAGCTCCTCCGACAATCGCGGCTACTATGATTAAAAATATGATTAGTTTTTTCATGTTATTTTGTTCTCTACTTGAGCGTGCTTTGGATTAAAACTAGGCTTGCGCTTTCCTTGTTTAGATTGACAGATGTGTACTCATCTATGAAATAGCTTAGATGACATTAACAAAGAATGGAAAGTAAATATAGAGAACTAGCTTAATTTATCAATGAATTCGTTTAATATTAATGACATGGGGGATTTTGATAAAAATTGCGCGGTCAGAGCCGCGCAGAGTGTTTATTGTAATGGATAATTAAATATGAACATTCTCTTCGTCGAACTTGATTGGTACGCCATCAATTTCAGCTTGCTCAACTAAGCTTTGAATATAGGCTTGGATTGCTAAGTGTGAAGCGCTATTAATGAGGTAGCCGCGTACTTTGTCGCTTACCATATCGTAATCTAGCTGCTTACCTTCAATTTTGCGATTGATATTAACAACATGAAAACCATAGCGCGATTCAATGGCTTTATCGCTTAGGCCTTCTGATAATGGCATTAATTGACGTTCAAATTCCGGCACAGTTTGGCCTTTACTTAATTGACCTAAATTACCACCACTTTCTTTGGATGGGCAAGCTGAGTACTCTTTTGCAAGTGCTGCAAAGCTCGATGGTTCACCATTTTTCTGCTCTTGCAACAACTGAGAAATAATCACTTTAGCGTTGTTTTCTGCTGCGTCACGACCTTCGATATCATCTTTAGCAGCAGCAAGTAGTATATGATCCACTTCCATCAAAGGCATGGTCATAAATTTTTCTTTGTTACTGTTGAAATAACGCTGACAGATTTCTTCTGTCGGGGCATCGTAGCTTATATTGCTTTCAACCAGTTTTTGCATGGCTTCTTCGTCATTACTGGTATCAATGCCTTGTTTTTTTGCTTCATCAATTAATAACTGGCGAATAACTAACGCTTGACCAGCTTGTTGAACTACCACAGCAAAATTTTCATTTGGGTGATATTGTAACTCGTTAGCTAGGTCTTTTTCAGGAATGGCAACGCCGTTGACTGTGATTACGGGTAATTGCTCTTTCGATGGGGTAGTTGGCTCGCTTGTTCCGCATGAACTGCTCATAATACTTCTCTTTCTTTGAAATTTATTGATTATCAATTTAATGGTTGATAAAAATTCTTGTTAAATAAATATGGCTAAATAACCTGATTACAAGTGGTTTAGCTATATATATTTTTTAAAGCTTGTTTAAAGAAATGGCGATTTTTAGTGAATAAAAATCGCCATTTAAAATGAATAAGATAAGATTTAGGGAGAAGGTAGTTAGTTCAACGGCAAGGAAAAAGCACGGAGTTGACGTTAGTCAATGAGTACTTTTAACGCAGCCGTTGGGCTAAATAACAATCATCTAAATTTTTATCTCTGGCGAACTAGCTGATAGTTACGAGCAAAGTATTTCACAGGTACGCTGATCACATGGACTAAACGCGTGAATGGGAATACCAATAACATAGTTAAACCAACAAAGACGTGTAACTTGTAGATAATACCTACCGTTACCATAGCTTCAGCAGCTTTAACGCCTTGTAGCGTTACAATGCTTTGCGCCCAGTCACCAAGTAAAACCATCACAGAGCCGTCTAAGTGGCTCATTGAAGCAAAGATAGTCGCTAAGCCTAATAGTAATTGCACAAGCAATAATACTAAGATAAAAATATCAGAGGTTTTAGATGTTGCACGAACACGTGGGTTGTTTAAGCGACGGTTAAGTAGCATTACTAGGCCGATTAAACATATCACACCAAAGAAGCCACCACTTACCATTGCTAATAATTGCTTGTTAGCAGTAGAAATAAACGCGTGATAAATAGCGTGTGGCGTTAACAAACCAACAAAGTGACCACAAAGTACAAAAATAATACCAATGTGGAACAAGTTACTCGCTAGGCGGAAACCTTTTTGATCTAATAGTTGGCTAGAGTCGGCTTTCCATGAATAAGGTTCGCGGTCATATCTGATCCAAGAACCGATGAAAAGCACGGCGATAGCAATGTAGGGATAAATCCCAAATAGTAAAAAATTTAAATTTGACATAATATTTCTTCCTTACAGTCCTTGCACTTGTGCAGCATCTGCGTCGTGCCATTTAATCGGTACTTGATGAACAGTATTTGGATCGAGTGAATGTTGAGATTGTTGTACACCTGATGATGATGGGCAGTCACCTACCATAGGATCATCAAAACGTATTTCTTTATCTTCCCATTCTTTATCAATCGCTTCGACGGTATCGTCTCGCTCTTCTGCTTTCACTGTCTGAGCTATTTCAGCTCTTTCTTCTAGGTCAATTTCTTGGCCTGAAATATCAACAAGTGAATCAAAAAGAACAGAGTAATAGCACTCTCTGTCGATTAAACGTTCTGATAACATGGTTAATAAGTGACAAATATCGCCAAGCCATTCTTCAATAAACTCAGGCGTTTGCTCACTTAAAAATTCCAAATAAAGCGGAATGTAATCAGGTAATTGTGATGAATCAACTTCAAAACCGTTGGTTTTGTAAACATTCATTAAATCCACCATGGCTTGACCACGATCACGAGATTCACCGTGAACGTGTTCAAACAACAATAGAGATAATGCACGGCCACGATCAAATAACAGATCGTAACTTTCTTGTGCATCAAAAATGTCTCTAGACGTCAGTTGGTTGATAAAATCAAGCAACTGACTACGGTTTTGTTCAGTCAATTCGTCGGCTTTCTCAACGATAGCTACAAGCTCACCTTTGGCTGCAAACATCTCTGCTGTTGGGTAATCGAGTAATCGTGAAATAACTTTAAGAATTAACATAATTAACCTCTTAACCTACATTAACGGTTTTAATAACGTCACGTTTAGCCACTTTTTTGCCACCAAACATGTTAACGCCATTTTGACCATCGCTACAGCCGTTGCCAAATGTGAAACCACAACCAGATTTTTCGCCGTAAGCTTCTGGTACATTCATTTCACGATGACCTGAAGGAATAACGTATCTGTCTTCGTAGTTAGCAATGGCTAAATAACGATACATTTGATCCGCTTGTTTCTTCGTTAAGCCAGCATCTTCCAATACTTGAAGATCTTCAACACCTTCTACATTTTCAGCACGCTTGTATGCACGCATAGCAAGTAAACGCTCTAATGCACGTGCAACAGGCTCTTCATCACCAGCCGTTAATAAGTTAGCTAAGTATTTCATTGGAATACGTAAGCTACGAATATCCGGAATAACACCCGCTTTACCAATCGTTGCTAAGTTACCTGACTCAACAGCACTATTAATAGGGCTAAG
>JAPHTO010000045.1 GCA_026196955.1 Colwellia sp.
GAGTACACTCACCAGTTTGTTTGGCATGTTGCCATTGATGATCATGCCCGGTGTTGGTAGCGAAATTTACCGTGGTCTTGCGACTGTGATTGTCGGTGGCATGTTGATCAGTGCCATTTTCACGTTAGTGTTATTTCCAAGTTTATTAAGACTTGGCGAAAAATCGCCGCATGACAATAGTCAGCAAAATAATAATGTTGAAGACTTACACGCCGAAGAAGTTAAACCGTCATTACAAGCTAACATTGGTTAGTCGCTTGGTTTGGAGAAATTTATGTTGAAGGAAATTATGTTAAAAAAAATACTTAAAAGCTCAATAGTGAGTGTAATTTTTGCTACTAGCTGCTTATCTTATGCTGCTGATGCGCCACCAAGCCCGATAAAAATAGATACAGTGACTGAAGTTTCTTTGCCTGCAACGGCGGATTTAATGGGCACTTTGCATAGTCGCTCTTTTGTCACCATTACAGCAGGGGTAAGCGGTCGATTAGAGTGGTTACAAGAGCCGGGAATAATGGTTCGCCAAGGTGACGTGTTAGCAAAAATGGACTTGCTACCATTACAATTAAAGCAAGCTGAGCAAAAAGCACAAATTAAACGCGCCAGTATTAACTCGCGTTATTTTAAAAATGAGTTACATCGTTTACAGAAACTGAAAAAAACCAACTCCACTTCGCAATTTCAATTAGATCAAACAAAATCTCAATATGAATTAGCACAATCTGACATAGAAATAGCGACATTAAAGTTAAAGCAAGTTGAAGATGAGTTGCGACGGGCTACGGTGAAAGCCCCCTTTGATGGCGTTGTAACAGAGCGCATAGTTCGAGCGGGTACAGATATTAATCGCAGTGATGCTTTATTAATGTTGCTTGATACCGAGCATTTAGAAGTGCGCTTGTATGTGCCCGTTAAATATTTAGCCTATGTACGCAAAGGGCTAACCTTGAACTTGCAAGCTATAGGTCAAAGCATATCAACTCAGGTCACCTCAGTGATCCCAAGTACCGACCCGCTTTCGCAAACCTTTGAAGTGAGGATACAAATACCTGAACACCTGAATGAATATTGGACTGCAGGGCAATTGGTTAAAGTGACGGTTCCTGTGCAAGATACGCAACCGAGTTTAACGGTGCATAGAGATGCATTAATTTTACGTAAAGAGGGAACTTTTGTTGTTAAAGTTGATGCAGAAAACAAAGCACATCGCCTGCTAGTGAAAGTGGGAAAAGGCACATTTGATCGCGTCACCATTCAAGGCGATTTAGCAAGTGGTGATAAAGTGGCTATTCGCGGTGCTGAAAGATTAAAAGAAGGACAAAGTGTGGTTGTGCAGTAATAGCTAAGCATTGGGCACAACAAGCGTGGTGATTGTCTGAAGGCAAATACAGTATGCAGCCCCCTATTAAAGGGCTGCGTTGTGTTATTTCAATATTATTTCCCGTAATCGGTATTCGCCAGTAAGCGTGCGTACTTCTGGATACTTAGCTGAAATCTCATTGGACTTTTTCTTATCTTTTTTACTCCATCGTTTCATAAAGGCAGCATATCGTTTCTTGCTAGGCTCTAAATCTGCAGCATTTTCAAAAGTGACAACAAGCAACATATTAAAATCACCACTAACAGACAAATCACTGCCATAGATTTTCCAATCTTTTATAAACCCTAACTCTTTTTGGATTTTTACCGCTTTTACCCAACTTTCTCGAAGTCCTGCTAAATATACATCTTCCATATTGGGATCTATTTTGACGGTAGTCATCATGGTGATTTCTGTACCTAAATCGTAATCTTCATAAACTTCTAGTCGATCTTTAGCAACTGCTGAATAACTAAATAAAAGACAAAATAATAGTATTAATTTATTTTTCATTTTTGTTCTCCTGTGATGAAAAAATTAACTCAGCTCATTAAAAATTTATAGCGAGGTGCTTTGAATATAGCTATATGCGAGCTGGGCGTAAGTATAGACAAGTTTTACAGAACTGCGCTGTTAACTGAGCAAGGGGAAGATGGGGCACATCGTTGTAATTTTGGTTTAGAGTAATATTTTTAATATAATCAGTTTGTTCTGGCGATTTTATGTTTTAATATTGATTACAGACCTCATAAAAATACTTTAAGTAAATATTACTTATGTCAGAGCAACTTCCGATTTCTATTATTGTTAATACTGAATTAGCCATGCAATTTGGTAAGGTCAATAGCATTGCTAATAAGCTAGAAGCACAGTTTAATTTTCAAACCATGACGGCCAATTGGTATGGAGATGAAGATAATATTTTCTTTATACAGCTGCATGTAGATACGCCACAAAGTTTTGTTAGTCTGCAAGAGCGCTTGCAACAAAATGATATAAAATTTTATTCAGATGATGTTTTTAGTTTTTATGAAAAAGAGGGCGAGCAGCAAGTACTGATTTGTCATATCGCTATTACGCACTCTGAGTTAGCTTTATTGATCCAGCAACATCAGCTATTGGCAGCATTGTTAAGCGTTAAATTACAAAAAGTGCTTAACCTTGTTGCGAAACAACTAAATTTGCCTTCTATATAAAGGGAAATCACCTTTTTATATGGCCATTAACCGTTCTCGTCTCGATCGTTTCATCAGTGAAAAATGTAACATTAACCGTAAAAATGTGCGGTCGTTGCTGGCACAAAAGCGCGTGAGTGTGGATGGCATTATTGCGTCTGATATAGCGCAACCCATCAATAAGTTTTCAGTGATTTCATTGGACAATCAAATAATACAGCAGCATAAGCCTTTATATATTATGTTGCACAAGCCTGTAGGCGTGGTGTGTGCGACAAAGGATGAAAAGCATAAAACAGTCATAGATTTACTTAACGGGCTGCTAACACCTTCAGAGCAGGCAAGCCTGCATATTGTCGGGCGGTTAGATTTAAATACTTCAGGTTTAGTCCTCTTAACGAATGATAGCCGATGGTCAGAGCATTTAACTTCGCCACAAAGTAAAGTTGCGAAACATTATTTGGTCACCTTACAACACCCTTTACATCAGGAATATATCCCTGCCTTTGCAAAAGGGATGTATTTTGCATATGAGGATATCACTACAAAACCAGTGACGCTGAATATACTGTCTCAACACCAAGCAGAAGTGATTTTAACAGAAGGTCGCTACCATCAAATAAAAAGAATGTTTGGTCGTTTCAATAACCCTGTTATTGCCTTGCATCGAACATCAATCGGCAGTTATCGTTTAGCTAAAGATTTAAAAGCTGGAGAAAGTAAAATCATAGTTATGGAAGAAGGAATGCTCGACAGATCTTAATCTTGAGTGTGCTTGTGCTGAATCAATATTCTTATAATATATATCAGTTATGATGCGCGGCAATATTTTAGCTAGCTAACCACAATTTTTGAGATGCTTTGTCGGGCTTGGTGCTGATAATAATCAGATATGCCGACTTTAGTACAATAGCTAGAATGATAATTCCTGAATATAATTTAAACAGTTCACTTCTCATTCACGACAAATAACTAAGGTTTACCCCGTTTTTTCATGAGCGAAACAGTTAACATAACCGCTGAGCAATATGACATTATTGCTGATATACAGCAGCAGACATTAGCAAAGCTAGCCTCTGATAAACCGGCATTAGATATTTTGAATGCGTTATGTTTGTTAGCTGAAAGCGTATTGTCTAATGCTGTTGCTTCGATCATGTTAACGGACAGCAATACAGGGTTGCTGAATGTTTTATGTGCTCCTTCTATTCCACGTGAAGGTCATGAAGCGTTAACCAACCTAAAGCCAGGTCCTTGTGGCGGCTCTTGTGGCAATGCTGTTTTTCATAATAAAGCGCAGTTTGTGCAAAATACTTTTGAAGATGATAGATGGCTTAACCTTCGCCAAATCGCTTTTGATTTCAACTTATGCTCTTGCTGGTCTATGCCTATTCGAGATGAAAATAAACATGCGGTTGGCTCTTTTGCATTATCTTCTTTTGAGCATAGAAAGCCGACTGCTTTTCACCAAAAGGTCTTAGAAATTTGTTCTGCCATTGTTAGTATTGTCCTTAAAAGGCAGCAAAAAGAAGAGCGTATAGACCTGCTCTCTATTGCAATAGACAGTGCTTCTGAAGGGGTTGTGATCACTGATAGCAATAATCTTATTGTTGAAGTGAATCCCGCTTTTGAGCGCATTTATGGTTTTAGTGAGGAAGACGTTTTAGGGCAAAACCCAAGAATTTTAGCATCAGGCCTTCAAGAGCCCGCTTTTTATCAACAGTTATGGTATGCACTTAATACGCAGGGTAAGTGGCGAGGGGAAATTACCAATAAACGGCGAAACGGTGATTATGTTACTCAATGGATGAGTATTACTGTGATCAAAGATGAGCAAGGAGAAGTGCAGAACTATTTATCTATCTTTAGCGATCTCACCGAGCTTAAAACGACTCAACAACAAATTATTGATATGGCCTTTTATGATGCTGTCACTGGGCTTCGAAATAAAACCTTTTTAGAGCAGCAAGTTGCAGAAGGTGATGATGACTACATACTTATCGTTTTGAATATTAATAACTTTAATTATCTTAATACCGCCTACGGTTTTAATATTGGCGATCAAGTATTGAAAGTTATTGGAAACATGCTGAGTGAAAACTTTGCGTCGGGTGATGTTTTTCGCTTGAATTCAGATGAGTTTGGCTTGTTATTTTCGCGAGATATAGATATTGCGAAACAAATAAAGTCAATTCAGCATTATTTTTATAATACCTTAATAGAAGTTGACGATATCTCTTTGCATATTGCTTTTACGTACGGTGCCGTGCAGGGAAAGAAAAACTTGTTGCGAAACTGTGCCTTAGCACTTAAACAAGCCAAGAGCTTAGGTAAGAATCGTTATCATATTTTTGATGTTGACACTGAGCTACTTGATAACATCAATCGAGAACATTTTATTGCCAGTAATCATTTACTGCATACAGCGTTAGAAAAAGATCAATTTGTTCCTTTCTTTCAGGGTATATATCACAATAAAAACAATAAAATAGCAAGGTTTGAAGTGTTAGCTCGTATAGATAACACAAGCGAAATTTTTTCTCCTTATCATTTTTTAGATGCGGCAAGACTGTCAGGCTTGCTGCCTGAAATAACGCGGGTGATGATAGATAAAAGCTTTAAAGTTATGGCAGAAAATAACTTTAGCTTTTCACTAAATATTACTGAAGACGATTTAAGTCAAAATTACTTGATTGATTATTTAGAGAAAAAAACAAAGCACTTTAACATTAACCCAAATCGAATATCTTTAGAGATATTAGAAGGCGTTAGTGCGACAGGCAAAAAGAATCATATTAAGCAATTGTCGCACTTGAAGTCATTAGGCTATGCATTAGCTATTGATGATTTTGGCACCGAATATTCTAATTTTGAACGTATTTTGGATCTTGATATTGACTACTTAAAAATTGATGCCAAATACATTAAGAATATTGATGTTAGCGAAAAAAGTTATGAAATAACTAAAGCCATCACTTTCTTCGCTCGCAATGCTAACATTCCTTGTATTGCAGAATTTGTTCATAATCAAAGTGTTCAACAAGTCGTCAATGACTTAGGCATTGATTATTCTCAAGGTTATTACTTTAGTGAACCAGCACCTTTGCCTGTTATTTAACAGACAAAGGCCGCTTTTTACATTTTCCGTCGCTGTTATTTTACACCAAGCTCTTTCAAGCGCTCTAGCAAGTAACTAGCTTGTGTATGCTTTTCTGATAATTTTACTTCACTGCGCGGGTGCAAAAACAGTGGTAATGAAATGCGTGATTTGCCAGTATTGCTGCCCGAAGGGTTGATCACTCTATGGGTCGTTGATGGAAAATAACCACTTGATGCCTCTTGCAACATATCACCAATATTAATAATCAAATTACCAAAATCACTGGGTACATCTAACCAGTTACCATCTTGCAATTGCACTTGTAAGCCAGGCTCATTGGCTGCTGGTAAAATAGTGAGTAAGTTTATATCTTCATGGGCAGCTGCACGAATAGCGCCTTGCTCTTCGTTACCTGTCAATGGGGGATAATGTAATACTCGTAGTAATGTATTTGGCGTATTATCTATCATTGTTGATAACGGTTGTGAATATTGCTGTGCAACGTCTTCAGGACTGTATTGCTCAACCCAATCAAGTAATTCGCTGGCTAGTTCTGAGGTGAGTTGATAATAATGTAATATTTCTTCTTTTAGGGTTTGAGGAATACGTCCCCAAGGGTATACATGGTAGTACTCTTTAATGTCTTTATGTTTGTGGCCTTTTGCTGTTTCAGATATTTCGGGAGCGAAATAGCCATCTTGTTTTTCAACATCAAAGGCGAAGTCATGCTTAGCTTCGCTATTAAAAAAGTCTTGCCAGTGCTTATAGATAGACTCAACTAACGATTGCTTTATAGGGTGATTGGTAAGTACCCCAAAGCCTGTTTCGCGTAAACTTTTTACAAATTGCTCAGGGGCATCTTTGGCGGTGTAATCAACGACAGGTAATGACATCATTGTTCTCTTAAGAATGGAAATATTAACAGATTGTAAACTGATTTTAGTAATCTTCAAGTTTACCAACAAAAAATAACGGTTCTGACGGGATTGCTATATAATGTAAAAAGACATA
>JAPHTO010000144.1 GCA_026196955.1 Colwellia sp.
CGACTTTAGCCGCCACCATATAGGCTTCGTGCGCTGGACTATCCCTTCACCATTGCTTGCGCTTTAGGTGGATGCCGTCTAGTCTCTGCACCTTCCTTACTTTCGTAAGGCTTGGCTCAGGATTGCCATCATCACTACATGGAAGGTTTCCCTGAATTTGACATCTTACACTTAAAGGTTTTCACCAATAAGGCCCAAATTTTACTTTTAGAAGGCGGATGCTCTATCCAGCTGAGCTAACGGACCTTTATTTATCTATAATAAATAACTAATATTTAAATGTAAATAATGCGGATAATTTGATTTTTTATACCAAATAGACACGTTACCTACTGTGGTAACTTTTATCAAAAGATGGGTAAAGTTACCTACCCTACACAATGCTATAACTCTAGACTTTTAATGGATAGGTAAATACCTAGGGGGTATTTCTTGCTCTATCCAGCTGAGCTAAGGGCGCACATTACCTACAAAAGCATCACTTTATTCTCAACTTAAAGAAAAATACCTGGTTGCGATGAAAAATTCAAACTTACGATTGAATTTGATAACACCCAAACCAATACTTGTTCTTTTAATAGGCTAAGAAGAAAAAGTGGTCGGTGATGCAAGATTCGAACTTGCGACCCCTTGGACCCAAACCAAGTGCGCTACCAAGCTGCGCTAATCACCGATATTGCTGTTTAAAACAACCTTGAGCAGATAGAGATAAATCAATAAACGCTTCGCTGCTTTCAACGGGTGCGGATATTACCGAGTTGCGCTATTCCAGTCAAACCTTTTTTATAAAAAAATACCCGTTCGTTCACTTTTAGCGCAACTTGTGTGATTAGTGTCATATGCATACAAAGCTATGATACAAAACATTACTTTGACTATATCTATACAAGATACAGTTATTTAGCTTTTGCATAGCAATTAAATCCAACTCTTAACTATAACTGCCTTAGAGATTGTGGCAAAATAGCGCGGTTTTTATCAGCCCATTTATCATATTAATTTATTCAAGGTCACAGTTAGCATTATGACGGCATCATTGATTGACGGCAAAGTTATTGCCAAACAGCTTCGCGATTCAGTAAAAGAAAAAGTTAGCCAACGTGTTAATAATGGCCAAAGAGCACCAGGACTGGCAGTCATTTTAGTTGGTTGTGATGCTGCATCACAAGTTTATGTAGGTAGTAAGCGCCGAGCCTGTGAAGAAGTTGGTTTTGTATCTCGCTCTTATGATTTACCCGAGAATACAACACAAGATGCATTGTATCAGTTAATAGATGATCTAAATAATGATGGTGATATTGATGGTATTCTTGTGCAACTCCCTTTACCACAAGGGTTAGACGCAAATTTAATTATAGAACACATTAACCCTGAAAAAGATGTTGATGGCTTCCATCCTGCTAATGTTGGCAAACTTGCTTTACGTCAACCAGGCTTACGTCCTTGCACACCTAAAGGCATAATGGAGCTAATAGAATCAACAGGTGTAAAACCTCATGGCTTAGAAGCTTTAGTTGTCGGCGCCTCAAACATTGTTGGTCGCCCTATGACATTAGAGCTATTACTTGCTGGTTGTACTGTTACCACAACACATAGATTTACCAAAGATCTAGAAGGAAAAGTACGCAACGCAGATTTACTTGTCGTTGCTGTGGGTAAGCCCGCCTTTATCCCTGGTGAATGGATAAAAGATGGCGCAATAGTCATTGATGTCGGTATCAATCGTTTAGAATCAGGAAAACTTGTTGGTGATGTTGGTTTTGATATTGCTAAAGACAAGGCCGCTTTTATTACCCCTGTTCCAGGCGGCGTTGGTCCAATGACAGTTGCCAGCCTCATTGAAAACACCTTAATTGCTTGTGAGCAATTTGGAAAATAATTTAAAACCCAACCAACTAATGCATTAATTTACTAAAGCTTCTGAATTTATTCAGAAGCTTTTTTTCTCCCGTATCCTGTATTTAACCCACGAATAGCTAGCTCTCCTTTCATATAGTGTCAGAGCAAATATTCGCTAGATGAAGGTTACACTCCTTAAGTTTCAATAAACAAAGTTAGATAATGATAACTAAATTTTATTATCTAACCTTGTTAAGGGCTTTACGAAAAAGCTAGCAAAAAAAGGCTAGGTTTATTTATAATAGCAAAAAGACTATAAATATATTCAATGGTGCTTCAGTTCAATAACATCACTATCCCTTCCAATTATAATCATTTTATAATTGCTGTTCTTTTGGGCTTTATTGGCGCCATAATCAACTTATTTCCCATAGAATTAGCGTTTAACATATCGCTACTTATTGGTAATACCGTTTATATTATTGCCGCCTCTTTCTTGCGTCCACAACTAACCTTATTAACTGCACTTATCTGTGTGACGCCACTTTATTTTTACTGGGGGCACCCCTACGGGTTTCTTACTTTTGGTTTAGAAGCTTTATTTATTTCCACAATGCGAAATAGAGGCTGGTATGTTCTCAGTGCAGATTTACTTTATTGGTTAGTTATTGGTATGCCTGTTACTGCTTTTCTTATCTGGATAAACATAGCATCGCCAGAAAATTTTATTCTTTTTAGCACGTTTAAACAAGCCATAAACGCCGTATTTTATACCTCGTTAGCTACTATTATGCTATTCATGTTTAATGACACTTTACAAAAAATAAAATCAGAACAACCTCCGCTTCAAAAGAGTTTACCCAAATGGCTGTTGTATTCCTTTTGGAGTATTTCTGCTTTTCTTGTCATAAGTATTTCCTTAGTACTTAGCACTGATTTTGGTAAACGCCAAAGAGTTTTATACGATAGAGAATTAGAGATTAATAACCAGTATATTACTCACATCGGAAATAGTTATTTAACTACTCACCAAGTAGCAATAAAAAACATCGCCAATCAGCTTTCTAATTTATCAAAGCCAGAAGATAGACACCAAGCATTGCAGCAACTACATCAATTATATCCCGGTTTTTTGACTATGCTTGTGACATCAGAGCAAGGAAATATTGAAACCGCTTCCCCTTTATCAATGCTTAAAAAAGTTGATATAAAAAAAATGACGGTCGCAGATAGACCTTACTTTATCCATGCGATGGAAAAACAACAATTATTTGTTTCATCGGTATTTTTAGGCCGAGGATTCGGCTCAGATCCTATTGTTGCGATCAGTGCTCCTATCTATACAGGGTTACAAAAGGATACTCCCTCAGGCATCGTGGAAGGCTCTTTAAATTTAGGTAAGTTTGGACTTTATGATGCTAAAGGTCATGATAAAAGCCATGCAAAAATTATTATTACAGACCCAATTAATCGCATTATTTATGCTTCTAAAAGTTTAGGTCTCAGTACATTGTCAGAGCTAAAATTTGAGAGCAACGCCTCACAAAAAGCAAACAACTTAATGACTTTTAAAGCTGGAGAGCGTGCTGGTGAAATGTTTATCTATAAACAAGCTTATTTAGCAAACCAATGGAAAACCTATTCCCTTGTCGAGCATGGCGTTGTTTTGAAAACAACTGAGAATATGTATCTAGTCATATTTATAACGCTTTTTATTGTGCTACTTTTTGCGAGCTTTTTTTCAACACAATTTGCTGATTATTTAAATCGTCCGTTAGCATTTGTCATTAAACAATTATCACAGGCAAAGCATCCAACTGACTTTAAAGATATTCCATATGAAGCCGCCGAAGAAATTGACGCGCTTTATCAAGAATTAAAAATAGGCAGACAAGCTCTTTTACATAATCAGAGGGAATTACAGCACCAAGTTGCAACGCGCACTAAAGAGCTCAATAAAGCCAATGATAAGTTAACTGAACTAGTTAACACTGACGTATTAACAGGCATTTATAACCGTAGGTACCTTAAGAAAAATTTTTCAGTAATTCAATCAATACAATCAAGAAATCATTCAAATTTAATGTATGCCATCATCGATTTAGATTTATTCAAAGACATAAATGACACATATGGACATTTATTTGGAGATTACTGCTTAACAAAGGTAGCAAAAATATTAAAACAATTTTTCCACCGCGATGCGGATATTGTTGCACGCTTTGGCGGTGAAGAGTTTGTGATTGTGACCCCTTGCAACGACGTAGATCGCACACGATTACGTTTAGATGAATTACGATTAGCAATTGCCTCCTCACCCTTTAAGGAAGAGGCAATTGGCTCAATAAACCTGACCGTTTCAATGGGTGTCGCCATAGGTGATGCCAGCTTTTCAAGTTTACAAGATGATTGGTTTACTGTTGCAGATAAGTGTCTTTACAACGCTAAGGATAATGGAAGAAATCAAACCTGCATACAATTATTAACTCATAATAAAAACGCCAATTAGCGATGAGCTGACTGGCGTTAAACTAGGTAGCACGTTTTATTACTTGTCTTTAAAAAGCTAAGCTTTTCGCCAAGTCGTTTTACCCGCACTGTCTTCAAGCACGATTTTCATCGCATTTAACTTATCTCTCGCTTCATCAGCAAGTGCCCAGTTTTTATCCGCACGCGCTTGATTACGTTGGGCTATCAAGGCTTCAATAATAGCAACTTCATCATCATCGTTTTGCCCTTGTAAAAAGTTTTCCGCCTCTAATTGTAATAAACCAATAACACCGCCTAACGTTTTTAATGTTGCCGCAAGTGTCATTGCCAGTTCAGCATTTTCATCTTTAGCAACATTAAGATCTTTAGCTATTTCAAAGAGCACCGCGATGGCTTGCGGTGTATTGAAATCATCATCCATGGCTTGACAAAACTCTTGCACATAAGCAGAAGATTTATCTAACACAAAGTCAGCGTTGATTTCTACGCCTCTTAAAGCAGTATAAATACGCTCTAATGAAGCTCTTGCTTGCGTTAAATTATCTGTTGAATAATTTAACTGGCTTCTATAATGACCTGTCGTTAAAAAGAAGCGTACAGTTTCAGCATCATATTGAGCAAGCACATCACGAATAGTGAAAAAGTTACCCAGAGACTTAGACATCTTCTCTTGATCTACTTGTACCATGCCAGTGTGCATCCAGTAATTCACATAGGGAGTATCTAGCGCACAACAGCTTTGTGCCACTTCATTTTCATGGTGTGGAAATTGTAAATCTGAGCCACCACCATGAATATCAAAATGATGGCCTAACTCTTTGGCATTCATAGCTGAACATTCAATATGCCAGCCTGGACGTCCTTCACCCCAAGGTGATGACCAGCTCGGCTCACCGGGTTTAGCTGACTTCCATAAAACAAAATCCAAAGGATTATTTTTAGACTGATCAACATCAACTCGTGAGCCCGCTTGAAGTTGTTCTAAATTTTGACCACTTAACTTGCCATAATCAGCATAGCTTGAAACATCAAACAAAACATCGCCTTTACCAGTAACGTTAGCGTCACCGCCAGCAACATAGGCATGCTTTTTCGCCACGAGCGTTTCAATCATAGTGATGATTTCATCCATGTGGGTCGTTACGCGAGGCTCAAGATCAGGACGTGCCATATTTAACGCATCAAAATCTTCATGCATATAACCAATAGTACGCTCGGTAAGCGCGTCAGGTGTTTCGTTGTTTTCAATAGCACGATTGATGATTTTATCTTCAACATCAGTGATGTTGCGCACATAATTAACCTCTAAACCTGAAAAGCGCATATAACGAGCAATATTATCAAAACTGATGTAAGTACGCGCATGACCAATATGGCATAAATCGTAAACGGTACAACCACAAACATACAATCCTACTTTACCTGGGTTAATTGGGGTAAAAGCTTCCTTTTTACGGGTTAAAGTATTGTATATCTGTAACATGAGGGTTTACGACTCCAGTTAATTAAATGAGGAATATCTACATAGAAAAAGGATTGTAACCCAAGCGTGCTTTTGAATCACCATAGCAGATGCACTTTATCTTAACTTAGCGTACAATTTGGCTAAATTTTTTTGTATACGAGAACCCTATGATTATTTTCAAAACCACCCTTGGTGATATTAAAATTGAATTAAACTTCGATAAAGCACCTGTTACCGCAAAAAACTTTCAACAATATGTTGAAGAAGGTCACTACAATGGCACTATTTTTCATCGTGTGATTAAAGGCTTTATGGCACAAGGTGGCGGTTTCGCTCCCGGTTTAGAAGAAAAAGAAACTCGTGCAAGTATCCAAAATGAAGCGAACAACGGTTTAAGTAATGCCCGCGGAACTTTAGCTATGGCACGTACTCAAGAGCCACATTCAGCTTCTGCCCAGTTTTTTATTAATTTAACTGACAATGACTTTTTAGATTTTAAAAACGAATCTGTTCAAGGTTGGGGCTACTGTGTATTTGGTGAAGTGGTTGAAGGCATGGACGTGGTTGATAAAATGGCCTTAGTCGACACCGGCAATATGTACGGACATGGTGATGTACCAAAAGAAGATATCTTAATTGAGTCTGCCATCGTTGAGTAATAAGCCTTTAAATGCTCAGCCTGTAAGTGATGAACAACAGGTTACTTACTTCATTGCTGATCTTCATTTAGCGCAAAACAGGCCTGATGTTACCGCCTGTTTTTTGCGTTTTTTGAAACATGACGCGGTAAAAGCACAATCTCTTTATATTCTAGGAGATTTATTTGAAGCCTGGATCGGGGATGATGATGACAGTGCTTACCTAGCCACTATAGCCAAAGCACTAAGAACACTATCAAGCTTTGGCACTGAGATTTATTATATCCATGGTAATCGTGATTTTCTATTAGGTAAAAAATTCGCTCAAAAGTCAGCAATGACCTTGTTACCAGAAGTTGAATTAATTGACTTATACGGACAAGCAGTGGTTATTATGCATGGCGATACCTTATGTACCCGTGATATTGCCTATCAAAAATTTCGTTTGAAATCTCGATCATGGTGGTGGCAAGCATTAATAAAAAGCTTACCCTTATTTGTACGCAAAAAAATTGCCGCTGATTACCGGGCAAAAAGCGCTGCGGCTACCGCAACTAAATCTCAAGATATAATGGACGTAACGCCAGAAGAAGTTGTCAATTGTCTTGAAAACTATCAAAGTCAATTGTTAATACATGGTCATACTCATCGACCTGCAATACATGAGTTAACCGCTAATGGTATAAACGCAAAGCGCGTGGTATTAGGCGACTGGTATGAACAAGGTGCTTGGCTGAAAGTTACGCCAAACACCATGGAATTGTTAAATACGCCACTAACATGATACTGATGTTGGCACACCAGAGTGAAACTTAAAGTCTTCATCTGGTGTCGATATCAGCTGCGCTTCAACGTCAGCAAAATAAGCAACGCGATCACTAACACTTTTACCTGCTACCTGCTCAGCAAGCGTCAAATAATCTTGATAATGACGAGCTTCTGAGCGCAATAACGAAGTATAAAATTTAGTTAACTCTGCATCGAGAAACGGAGCTAATTTTGCAAAGCGCTCACATGAGCGTGCCTCGATAAATGCCCCTATGATTAATTTATCTATTAGCGTTTCTGGCTCATAAGTACGAACATGCTTCATTAATCCTTTGGCATAACGCCCTGCTCTGATATTTTCATACGGGATATTGCGCGCTTGCATGATTTCTAGCACTTGATAAAAGTGATGTAATTCTTCTTTAATCAAAAGCACCATTTTATCAATTAACTCTTGCCCATACGGCGTTCCGTCTTTAGCTTTAATTGTGCGAGACAGATCATTTTTATTTATCGCAAGGCTGGCTAAATCGCCCTGTTTTTTATAAATAAATTCTTCATAGGGTTTAACCCATTCTAGTAAAGCCTCACCACTGGGTTTATCCACCGCATATTTGCGAATTAACCACATGGCAGTTTGACCTGCTTTTAGTTCACACACCATATGATCAGTTAATAACAACTGTAAATGCTCAGGCTTTTTAGCCTCGTTGATCCAGCTATCTGGGGTTTCACATTGAAGAAAGTTTAAAATTGGAGCCAATAGCTCAGCATACTTAGTCATTAACCTACACTTATTAACCAATAATTGGTATTACCTACTTATAACGCTATTTTAAAATTGAATTTCTTGAGATACTAGTAAAAATTCACTTTTCACTGACGTTGATCAATTCATGACAAATAGAGCTAAAAATTCTCCAGCGAAACAATTGACCGATCGTCATCAAAACTTAACTCACACTGAAAATATTAAAGTGATTTCACATGTTCAAAGGGAATCTGACGATTGGTTTCTCAATACCTTAATGTTAGAAAATATTGATGTTCCTTTTAAATATAAACGAAAAAAGCTTTATAAAAGTCTACAAGGCCAGCGCGTTAATATTACTTACTATCCTGATAACGAAAAAGTTGCAGGTTTTGATATCGAAATAATGAAAATTGTCCGCGTTAAAATCAGCTAATTATTAGTCAAAAACAAGAGTAAAGTTAAAAAGAATGATTCTTATTTTTATACGAATTAACAATAAACACCCAACTCTTTATTCACTTTGAATATAAAAACGATTTATTTTAGCTTGAATTTCAAACAACTCTTGACGAATGCCTAGTCATATTCCATAAATAAGATATCGACAACATAAAATCATCACTGTCGAACGTTTGTTTAGCATAAAAATAACAATCAAATTTAAAAGTGTGCTAGATAATTTATTGGGGATTGCAAGAGGAAGTTATTATGATATTAAATCATATCTGGGGACTATACGCTCATCCAAAAGATGAATGGCAAACGATTGAAAAACGCCACGAAAGTTTGATGTATAGCTTAATGCATATTTTAGTTGTTGCGCTTATACCTGCTATTTGTGGCTATTACGCTGCTGCACATATAGGCTGGACTATCGGCGTAGGAGACCCAATAAAAATTAGCCAAAGCAGTGCTCAAGTCATGGCAATAGCCATGTACGCTGCGCTAGTTGCAGGCGTTTTTGCTCTTGCTTATTTAATTCAGTGGATGGCAAAGACTTTTGACTCTTCACCTAATTTTGTCCAGTCACTTGAGCTAGCAGCTTATACGGCTACGCCTATGTTGATGGTAGGCATTGCAGCCTTATATCCGGTACTTTGGTTTGTGGCGTTAGCGGGACTGGCAGCGGTTAGCTATTCAGTATACCTGTTGTATTCAGGTGTACCTATTATGATGAATATTCCTGAAGAAAAAGGCTTTATTTACTCAAGCTCAGTAGTTACCTGCGGACTGGTTTTATTGGTTGGCATCATGGCATTTAGTGTAGTGATGTGGGGTATGGGATTTGGTCCTGAGTATGTGTCTTAGCGTTATAAGCTGAACAATTAAAAGCTTCAAATAAAAAGGGTGCTCAATATAATGAGCACCCTTTTTTAGTCTTTGAGCTTAATTAAGTCACTTATTGGCTGTTACTCAGCCCCTTCATTATGCATATCAATAACAGAATCAGCATTTTTATCTGAACTTTCTTTAGTCGAGTTGTTACGCATTGCATCTAACTTTTCTAAATAATCATTATTTATATCATTGGTCACATAGTTACCATCAAATACTGAGGTATCAAAAGTACTTATCTCAGGGTTATGAGTGCGTACTGCCGAGACGAGATCATCAATAGATTGAAAAATTAATTTATCTGCACCAATCAAACTACAAATATCATCAACATCACGTCCGTGAGCAATCAACTCATTAGCACTGGGCATATCAATACCATACACATTAGGAAAACGTACTTCAGGCGCTGCTGAGGCAAAATACACTTTCTTAGCACCAGAGGCTCGAGCCATTTCAATAATTTGCTCTGAGGTGGTTCCTCGCACAACTGAATCGTCAACTAATAAGACATTCTTGCCTTTAAACTCAGCGCTAATAGCATTAAGTTTTTGTCGAACAGATTTTTTACGTTGTTCTTGCCCCGGCATAATAAATGTACGGCCAATATAACGGTTTTTAACAAAGCCTTGTCGGTAAGGTAAATCTAGCTGCTGGGCGATCTGTAAGGCAATATCACATGACGTTTCAGGAATAGGAATAACAACATCAATATCAACATCATCCCAATCTTTAGCAATTTTTTCACCTAATTTTGTCCCCATCTCTACACGAGAGGCGTAAACAGACATTTTATCTATGGTGGAGTCTGGGCGAGCAAAATAAACAAACTCAAAAATACAGGGATTGTAGGTTGGGTTTTCTGAGCATTGTTGGCTATGAATTTGTCCATCCTGAGAAAAGAAAATAGCTTCACCTGGTGCAACATCGCGAACAAATTCAAATGAACAAGCATCTAGTGCAACTGACTCAGAAGCAACCATGTACTCCATACCATTTTCGGTTTCACGCTTACCAAATACTAAAGGACGAATACCATTTGGATCACGAAAAGCAACCATGCCATAACCAATAATTAAAGCCACTGTAGCGTAAGCGCCGCGTACATGCTTATGAACATTACCAATTGCGGTAAAAACATCATCAGGCGTTAATGATAAATTAGCACTTTGCTGTAGCTCATGACCTAAAATATTAAGCAACAATTCAGAGTCAGAAGTGGTATTAACATGGCGACGGGCTTCAGTATTTAACCAGTCCTTTAACTCTTCTGCATTGGTTAAGTTACCATTATGCGCCAAAGAAATCCCATAAGGGGAATTTGCATAAAAAGGCTGTGCTTCAGACGAGCTAGATGTACCTGCTGTAGGGTAGCGCACATGACCAATACCAATATTGCCTTGTAAGCGCATCATATGGCGAGTATGAAAGACATCTTTAACTAAGCCATTGCCTTTTCTCAGCCTAAATGTATTGTCATGGATAGTAACAATACCAGCAGCATCTTGTCCGCGATGCTGTAACACAGTTAATCCGTCATACAAATATTGATTAACCGGGGTTTTACCGACAATACCAACAATACCACACATGAATTTTTCTCCGCTTAAACTTAGTTAATTGCCCCTAGACAATGCTAAGTTAGAAAACTTGATGATTGTTTAAGATACTCAAAAAACCACTCAACAACTAACCTAAATTCAGGTATGAGTTGTGAACTTTTCCACCAATCGCTTTCTGCGGCTCCCGTAAAGGCATCCATAAAGAAAAGCACTGCACTGATAATTAACACGCCACGTAAAGCACCAAAGACTAGGCCTAAAACGCGATCTGTACCCGATAAACCAGTTTTACTCACTAACTGACCAATAAGGTAGTTAACAAGTGCACCAAGTACTAAGGTAGTGATAAATAAAATGGCAATGGCTGCAGCATTTCGTAAGAAATGATCTGAAATATTGGTAAGTAGGTTTGCTAGGTTCGCATAGAATGTACTGGCAATAAAAAAGGCGCTGATCCAAATAACTAAGGACACGGCCTCTTTAACAAAGCCACGCACCAAACTAATTAGTGTTGATACGCCTATAACTGCCAAAATGGCATAATCTATCCAAACCATAATTTGAGTTTCTCATTGATTAGAGGCGCGCATTCTACCAGAATAGAATAAAAAATGCCTACAATTTTTTAGCTAAGATAATTTATTTAGTTGGATAAAAACGCGCTACCTTTCCTTGCACATTGGTCAGCTTTTTCAAGGCTGGAATTTGCTTTTCGAGCGACGATTTAATTAACTGTGGCCCAACAAACACTTTAGTTAAACTACCTTGTTTCGTTTTAATCGGTTTAGTAAAGGCGCTATAGCCATTTTTTTTAAGCTTGGCCAATAATTCTTCTACATTCTTTTTATGTTTAAAACTACCTAATTGTATGACCCAAGCTTCCTTGTTTACTGACTTAGCAGGTTGCTCACCTAATTTAGGCTTAGTGATAGCCGACTGAGGCGTTTTACTTACGACAATCTCTTTTGGTTTCGTTGCAGGAGTCACTTGAGCTTGTTCATTCTGCTCTTTAGCTATTGAGTTGTTAGCAGTTTCTTTGTCATTGTCTGTAGCAGGAGGTTGCTCATCAAGCGCCTTTTCATTAACAACTGCTACCGGTTCTTTTTTCACTAATTTATCTTCAGGGAAAGGCTTTTTAGTCATTTTTCCAGTAAAGCTAGGCGCTTTAGGAATGGCTTCAAAATCTGTTTGATTTGACTTTTTCTTGCCATCAAGTACATCTGGCAAAAAGATAATAACAGCCGCAGCGACAATAATAGTACCAACAAGACGGTTTTGAAACGGTGTAGACAAGGGAAGCTCCGGGCTTTAGTTAATAATGACCTACTAGGCCAATAATTTTCTGATCTCGGCCACGGTATAAAAAGAGCCAAAAACCAGTATTAAATCTGTCGATTTGGCGTCTTGACTAGCTATTTTAAATGCCTGAGTAATATTGTCAAAGCAATTGATAGAATTAGTAAAACCCTTAAGTGTTTCTGTCATTAATTGAGTAGTTGCTGCTCTAGGTACAGCAAGTGGTGCAATATACCAGCTATCTATTTGCTGGCTAAGAGGAAGTAAAGTATTCTTGATATCTTTGTCTGCCAACATCGCCGTAACAGCCACTATTTTTGAATAACCCTTTTGCTTTTTTAGCTCATTAAGCTGCTTAGCTAAATACCTACCTGCATGAGGGTTATGGCCAACATCAAGCATTACATCACAATCATGCTCAAACAGCTCTGTTCTGCCAGCAACCCTTGTTTGCTTAATAAGTTCATTCACTTTACTGCTAGTTAAGGTTACACCAAGCTGTTTCAATACCATCAAAGCGGTAGCAACATTATCGCGAGGTATATAAGTACTTTGAAGGTTATCAATACAGTAAATTCCCCCAGTAATTTCCTCATCTTTGCATTGCCACTGCCACAAACCCACATCGCTCGCTGCGGGCATTTGCTCGCTTTTATTCGAGTTTATTTCTATCAGGGTGAAGTCTTGCTCTCGTGTTTTAATTTTAGCCAAGGCTTGCTTTTTATTTGCTAAAGTTAAAGCGTTATTTACTTGTTGAGCATGATTTACTACTGAATCTGGCGGGCATGTATCACCAATAATAATATCTTGTCCTGCCCGCATAATGCCTGCTTTTTCAAAACCAATCGTTTCACGATCATTGCCTAAGAAAGCTTGATGATCAAGATCTACTGTAGTGATCACCGCAACATCTGCGTCAATAATATTAGTAGCATCTAGGCGTCCACCTAAACCAACTTCTAAAATAATTACATTGGGTTTCACTGCCATTAGTACTAAGAAAGCAGCTAAGGTTGTAAATTCATAATAGCTAAGCGATATTTCGCCCCTAGCCTGCTCTACCTGCTCAAAAGCATTAATAAACGCTTGGTCATCAACATCCGCCCTATTTATCCGCAATCTTTCATTAAAACGCTCAATATGAGGAGATGAATATACAGCTACCGTTAAACCTGAACTTGATGATTGCCCTTTACATGAGCTCTCTTTTAGTAAGGCATTTTCTAAAAATGCGCACGTGGTTCCCTTTCCATTGGTACCAGCAACCGTGATCACAGTTGCAAAGCTAAAATCAATCGTTAAACGGTTTGCAACCTTGCTAAGTCGAGATAGGCCAAGATCGATTTCAGTATTATGGATGGTTTCTAAATAACAAAGCCACTCGTTAAGGCTTCTACAACCTTTTGAGTGGCTTTTAAAATGTTGTGACATTTACTGCTCTATTTTATTTAGTCAGCTTGAGAAAGAGGACTCGCTTGCCCGGTAAATTTAGCGAGTACACGCGCTAACGTTTCACGCATATTACGGCGATCAACTATCATATCAATAGCACCTTTTTCTAATAGAAATTCACTACGTTGGAAGCCTTCAGGTAACTTTTCACGTACTGTTTGTTCGATAACCCTAGGACCTGCAAAGCCAATTAATGCTTTTGGCTCGGCGACATTAATATCACCTAACATGGCTAAACTGGCAGAAACACCGCCCATAGTAGGATCGGTCAACACAGACACGTAAGGTAAGCCTTTTTCACTCATTTTAGCTAGTGCTGCACTCGTTTTTGCCATCTGCATTAATGAAAACAATGCTTCTTGCATACGTGCACCACCACTGGCAGAAAAACAAATAAATGGCAAATTATGCTTAAGGCAATATTCCACCCCTGCAACAAAGCGAGCACCAACAACCGATGCCATAGAGCCACCTAAAAAAGAGAACTCAAATGCTGCAGCAACAACAGGCATACCATGTAATTCACCTTTCATGACAACTAAGGCATCTTTTTCACCTGTATTTTTTTGTGCGGTGCTTAATCTGTCTTTATAGCGCTTTGAGTCTTTAAATTTTAATATATCTTGAGCTTCAAACTCTTCACCCAACTCAACACGGTTTCCTTGATCAAGAAAACTATCAATTCGTTTACGCGCACTAATACGCATATGATGGTCACACTTTGGACACACTGAAATTTGTCTATCTAACTCTACTTTATAAAGTACAGCATTACATGAAGAACATTTACTCCAAACGCCCTCGGGAATATTGCGTTTTTGGGTAGTTTTCGCTTTCGGGAGAATTTTTTCAATCCAGCTCATAATTTTATTTTTGCCTATTGCAACGAATATAAATCAACTTTTTGCAGGAGAAATGCTTACAAAAGGTCAATTTCAAAAAAGAATGCTAATTTAACCGTGAATTAGAACACACTTTAGCCCATGTTTTATATAAAAAACTGGTCTGTCTTGTTAATAAGTTACCACATTTTACCGTGTTAGCTCAAAAAAAGTGGTCCAAAAGGTCTTTTCGGTAATGCAAAGTGCTCAGGGTAATCAACTTCTACAAAGTACAAGCCCTCAGGTGGTGCGGTAATACCAGCTAAACAACGGTTTTTTACTGCCAACACTTCCTTTATCCAACAAGTACTTTCCTGCGATTGACCTACACGCATTAAACTGCCAACAATATTACGCACCATATGGTGCAAAAAAGCATTGGCTTTAATATCAACAATGATGTATTCACCTTGGCGCGTTATTTCACAATGATAAATACTTCTCACGGGTGAATGAGATTGACAATGTACTGTTCGAAAAGAAGTAAAATCGTGCTTGCCAACAAGGTGCTGAGCGCCTTGATGCATTAATTTTTCATCCAAAGGGTAGTGAAAATGACTGATACCATGACTTAAAATAGCTGAGCGTAATCTATTATTGTAAATAACGTATCGGTAACGCCTCGCGGTAGCACTAAAACGGGCATGAAACTCGTCACTTACCGATTTAACCCAAGTAACCGCAATGTCATTAGGTAAGTGAGTATTGACCCCTAAAGTCCAAGCAACATCTTTTCGAATTTTACTGGTATCAAAATGGACGACTTGGTTGGTAGCATTCACGCCAGTATCTGTGCGACCCGCACAGATAACTTCAATTGGCTCATCTGCAATTTTTGATAATGCACGTTCTAGTGTTTGTTGGACACTAACAACACTTTTTTGTCGCTGCCATCCACAATAGTTTTTGCCATCATATTCGACGCCTAAAGCATAACGCATGCAAACCTCTTAATGTGCCACTTTATTATCTAAACATTTAAAGTCGCGCATTATCTATTATTTTGCCCTGCTATGCCAACAAATTGCTCATTACAAATTATCTAATAAGCCTTGTGCTTCGAGTTTTTGTTGGTTATTACCTTGTTTGATGATTTCTTGTAAAATCACATGAGCATTATCTGCATCACCGATCTCAAGGTAAACTTTTGCTAAATCAAGTTTAGCAGCCATACCGTTCTCATCAATGTCAACATCAATAGGATTTACATCCTTGGTAAATTCAGAATATTCGTCTAAACCAACATCAATGTTGTCTTCATTATAAGGCTCATCAATAACTTGTTCGTCTTGACTTGCTGATAACAAAGAGTCAACAGAAACGAAATTCTGGGCATCATTGTTACTTTCTTGCTCATTGACTGCGCCTAAATGACTATTAGGATCATCAAAGTCATCTAGTGAAATTGGTGAGTCTAAATCATCATCTTGATTAAAGTCGGCAACTTGATTTGCGACGCTAGATTCTTCTTCAATATTAGCCAGTAACTCATCAAACTCTAAGTTATCTAACTCTTGAATGTCATTTATCTCACTGGCTTCTGAAATAGCATTGCTATCATTTTCATCGGAATCATTAAGTAAGTCTGCTAAGACATTTTGATCGGTAAAATCAGGAGTTAACTCTACCGTTTGCTCTGCCGCTTTATCGCTTAATAACTCAGAAAGGGTTTCTTCATCAAAAGCCCCCAGCTGTTCATCAGCAAGATCATCGCCAATACCTACTGGCTCTTCTGTATGAGGTTGCTGAGGCTCGACAGGCTTATCTTTTGAAATCAGCGCATCAATATCAATCTCTTCATCAGCAACATCATCCTCTTCAATAACTATTGAGCTACTATCTGACGCGTTATTAATAATATCACTAAAATCCGTCGCTAAAAGAGGCGCAACATACTCTTCCGTTAAATTCTCTATTTTAGCTTTGTTGATGCTGGACTCATCAATAGCTTCATCATCCTGACTTTGCTCCCCATCCTCAACAGCTGCCGGTTCAAGTAAGGCTTCAAGATCATTGGAGCTAGCGACCTGTTCAGATGTTTCATTTTCACCGGTTCCCATTGACTCAAGTAAAGCGTCAATATCATCGGGATCAGTAATTTCTACTTGTTCATCTTTAATCTCCGGCTGAGCTTCTGGTTCAACAACAGGCTGCTCTGTGCCCATAGACTCAAGTAAAGCATCGATATCATCGGGATCAGTTATTTCTACTTGC
>JAPHTO010000124.1 GCA_026196955.1 Colwellia sp.
AATCAATAACGCCGCATATAAGCCTTTTAAACTCGCCCTTCGGGAGCTCATTAGCAAACTGATAACATCACAAAATTAATGAAATATAGAATAACTATGCTTAACAAATTTTGTTTGTTCTAAGCTCGCTAATGCAGCTCTAAGTTGAACAATAAATTAGTGCAATTGGTATAAGAGAGTACTTTTACAATAAATGAGTAAAAAAAAACCATAATCACATGTGTGATCATGGCTTCTAATTTGAGTGTTATCGTTTATATAAACAGCTTATAACTGTCCTTTAATCCATTGATTTACATTACGCTCTAAAACGGCCATTGGCACAGCACCACCAAGTAGTACAACATCGTGAAAAGCACTTAAGTCAAACTTTTCACCTAACTCTGCTTTAGCATGTTCTCGTAATGATAAAATTTTAAGCATACCTAATTTATAGCCTAATGCTTGCCCTGGCCAAGTAATATAACGTTCAATCTCAGCCACTACATCAGACTCAGCAGTACCGGTCACATCACTCATATAAGCGATGGCCTCTTCACGTGTCCAACGTTTGTGATGCATACCCGTATCAACCACTAAACGTACCGCGCGAAATAGCTCAGCTTGTAAGCGACCTAAATCGCCAAAAGGATCATTCTCATAAAGTCCCAGTTCACTAGCGACTTTCTCAGAATAAAGCGCCCAGCCCTCCGCATAGGCATTATAAGGGGCGATTCGACGTAAAAATGGTAATGATGCTTGATCCATATTCAAGGCTATTTGCCAGTGGTGTCCGGGATTTGCTTCATGATAAGTCAAGGTTTTTAAGCCAAATTTGGGATTAGCTTTCATGTCACGTAAATTGATCCAATAAATACCCGGTTTTGAGCCATCTATAGAAGGTGGGCTATACTGTCCACCCGGCGCCCCATCCTGAATTTCAACAGGAAAAGAACGCACTTGCACTTTATAACTAGGGACTGTTTTAAAAACAGGCGCCATTTTCAAGGTGATTTCATCAATATAGCCATTAAGATCTGCAAGTAGTTGCTCACGTCCTGCCTGAGAATCTGCGTATAAAAAGCGCTCTTCTTCATTTAACGCCACCATACGAGCACCAACGCTACCGTCTTTATAACCTTCACTAACAAGAATTTTATTCATCTGTTCGCTGATTCGCTTAACCTCATCGAGACCAACTTGATGAATTTCATCAGCGCTTAGCGAGCTATCACCTAATTGGCGAATAGCCTCTTGATAATAAGCCTCACCATTAGGTTGTGCCCAAACGCCAGCTTCACTTCTCGCTTTAGATAATAACTGCTCTGTTGCTTGGGTTATTGATTGATAAGCGGGATAAACAACACTAGTGACCTTTTCAATGACTTGTGCCGTTAACTCTTGCTTCTGTTGTTCAGAAAGTGAAGAGATCTTAGCTAATTTATCAGTGAAATTACTGACAAAAACATGTGCTTTTGGCTCGACACTAGTAAAGCCTTTCAAATAACGTAAAGCGCCAGTTACAGTACTTTTTGGTGGTAACCAATTTTGCGCGGTATCAAAGCTAAGTTTCTTTTCAATACTCGCAATCATGTCACCAAACTTTCCAAGGCGCGAAATATAATTAAGCGCTTCTTGCTCAGTAGTTATCGGCTGATCATTTTGCATAATGCGGGGAATATCAATTAATGGCCCATTAATTTGATTAACAATAAAAGGCGACAGCCCCATCCATACATCAATGTAGCCAATAGAGAAGTCTTCATGACCGGCAAAATATTGAGTAATACCCGCCATAACTTGCTGGTTATCTACATCGGTATTACTTGCATTAGCTAACTGATAGTTACTGATTTTTTTAGAGATTGTCGTTAATTTTTGGCGTAGTTTAGCTTCATTTTCAGGGCTAAAATCTGCTAATTGTTCACTAAACTCCTGACCAACATCCTTAGCAGTTAAACCATACATGGTTGCTTCAGGCGCTCTTTGCTTGAATAGTGTTTGTGAAGCTTGCTGATATAACTCTGCTACCGATAAATCGGTTTGTTCAACTGGTGCCGCTTTTTTAGCTGCCACCGATTTTGTTTGCGCCTGATTGGTATTTACATCACTGGCTTTGTCACAAGCAGTTAAAGCAAAAGCAGCAATAAGTGCACTGCTGATAAGGGTTAATCTCATGCTAATTATCTCTTATAAGAATATTTTTGTGCCCTGATTAGAGCAAAAGCAATCTCTGTTGTAAATATTTACAGCAAAATTGTATACAATTTTATTGTAAATAAATCACCCCAGTACAATACTATTGCTAAGCCATAGATTATTTTTAGAAAACCCAGTCGATTTTTGCTATAATCGCGCGCCTACTTTTAGGTAGCGTTACAACTAAGTCCTAGCAGAGTGAACTATGAGCCAAGCACAAACACATGCCCTTTTCGATTACCCCAAATATTGGGCTGAGTGCTATGGAACTGCGCCTTTTTTACCTATGTCTCGCAAAGAGATGGATATATTAGGTTGGGATAGCTGCGATATTATTATTGTCACGGGTGATGCTTATGTAGATCACCCAAGCTTTGGTATGGCAATTATCGGCAGAATGCTAGAATCACAAGGCTTTCGCGTAGGCATTATTGCCCAACCTGATTGGCGCTCTAAAGATGCTTTTATGCAACTTGGTAAGCCAAATCTATTTTTTGGTGTTACTGCAGGCAACATGGACTCTATGATCAACCGCTATACGGCGGAGCGTAGAATGCGCCATGATGATGCTTATACGCCAAACGATGAAGGTGGCAAACGTCCTGACAGAGCCGTAACCGCTTATACCCAGCGCTGTAAAGAGGCGTTTAAAGGTGTGCCCATCGTTATTGGCGGTATTGAAGCAAGCTTACGCCGTATTGCCCATTATGATTACTGGTCGGATAAAGTACGCCGCTCAGTTCTCTTTGATTCAAAGGCGGATTTGTTAGTTTATGGCAATGCTGAACGGCCATTAATTGAAATAGCCCATCGCCTTGCCCGTGGCGAAGACGTAAAAAAAATCACCGATGTTCGCGGTAGTGCCTTTTTAACCAACCAAGCCTTACCGGGTTGGAAAGGTATCGATTCTCGCGATATCGACAGACCGGGTAAAATTGACCCCATTCCTAGTCCTTATGAAGAAATAACACCAACGAGTTGTAGCGACAATGAAGCTCAAACAGCCGCTGATGAATCAACAGATGTTACCAAAACAGCGCAAATCGTAAATATTTCTGAGCCGAGTTATAGTCGTAATAGCACGTGGGCGAAAAAAGCCAAACCTTGGGAAAACACCTACATTAATTTACCTACGTTTGAACAGGTAAAAGACAATAAGGTAATGTATGCTCATGCTTCGCGTATTTTTCATCAAGAAGTTAATCCAACTTCAGCTAAACCATTATTACAAAGCCATGGCACTCGCCAAATTTGGTTGAATCCGCCAGCAAAACCACTCTCGCAAGATGAAATGGATGGCGTTTTTGGCTTGCCTTATCAACGCGTTCCTCACCCGAGTTACGGTAAAGCTAAAATTCCTGCATACGACATGATCAAAACCTCCATCAATATTATGCGTGGCTGTTTTGGCGGTTGTACTTTTTGCTCTATCACCGAGCATGAAGGTCGTATTATTCAATCTCGCTCTCATGAATCTATTATCAATGAGATTGAAGATATTAAAGCAAAAGTGCCTGGTTTTACTGGCGTTATTTCAGATTTAGGCGGCCCTACCGCCAACATGTATCAGCTTAATTGTAAAAGCGAAAAAGCCGAAGCCACCTGTCGTAAACCTTCTTGTGTTTGGCCAACAATCTGTGGCCATTTAGATACTGATCATACCCCAACAATTGAGTTATACCGAAAAGCGAGAAAAGTTAAAGGCATTAAAAAAGTCCTTATTGCTTCTGGTGTACGTTACGACTTAGCCATTCAAGATCCCGACTATGTTAAAGAATTAGCCAGTCATCATGTGGGCGGTTATTTAAAAATAGCCCCTGAGCATACCGAAGAAGGGCCATTAAATAATATGATGAAGCCCGGTATGGGCAGCTATGACAAGTTTAAAGAAATGTTTGATCATTACTCAAAACTTGCCGGTAAAAAACAATATTTAATTCCTTACTTTATCTCAGCGCACCCAGGAACAACCGATAAAGACATGGTTAACTTGGCGCTTTGGCTTAAAGAAAACAATTTTAAATTAGATCAGGTGCAAAATTTTTACCCTTCACCTTTGGCAAACGCGACCACTCTTTATCATACTGAGCTTAACTCACTGCGTAATATCACCAGTAAAAACTTAGCAAAAGTGGATGGCACTATCGCAGTTCCCAAGGGCGCGATACAAAGGCGATTACATAAGGCTATATTACGCTACCACGATCCAAACAACTGGCCTGAGATACGCCAAGCGTTAACTAAAATGGGATTAAGCAAACTAATTGGCTCGGCGCCAAATTGCCTAGTGCCTAAAGAAACGCGCAACGAACAACGTAATCAACGCAATAGTAAACAGCAAGGTAAAAATAATGCTCAAGGCTACAAAACAAGCCCGGGGCAAAAACGGCATTCGAACAATAAATCAAGCGCTAGAAACCGTCCTGCTAATAAAGGCTTAACCCGCTTTAGTAATGACCAATTTAAGAAAAAGTCAAAATAGCTGCTGAGCTTGTAAACAAAAAGGTTGCCCAACGGCAACCTTTTTATTTTTACGCGGGTTAACTGTTCTCTCTTTAGCTATCCCCTCTTCCACTCCATAAATAACACTTACTGTAATATATTGAATCTTTAGCTTTTTAGTATTATCGTGAATATATATGAAAGGAGTCAAAATAATGTGCTTAAATGGCTGCTAATAAGTAGCTCAAGAGATAAAAACTACAGTTAACTTTTTCACTGTATTCAACATTATAACCAACATATTAATTTCCCGTTATAGGGAATTAACCAACCATTCAACTATGGAGTAGATATGATAGATTTTGAGAATTCATCGGTTTTTAAATTAAAACCAATAGAGTCAGATAAAGTAAGAGAAGACTTCCATAAATTTTTGATTGATGGCGAAGCTATTTTTGCTGCCTTTAAAAGTATTAGAGACCAAGTCGTCTTTACCAATAAAAGAATTATTGCTGCCAATGTACAAGGGATCACAGGCTCTAAAGTAGATTACACCTCATTACCTTATAGCAAAATACAAGCTTTTTCAGTTGAATCATCAGGCACATTAGATTTGGACTGTGAAATTGAGGTGTATTTAAGTGAGTTAGGCATGGCTAGATTTGAAATAAAGGGCTCTTTCGATCTGATACAGTTCAATCAATATATCAGTCAGCATGTTCTTGGCTAACAAGCTAATAAATAAAGTATTATGAGAATTCAATCATGAAGATGGTTTATAGCAATGAAAATCATTTTCTTGCTAACAATATAAAAAACCTTATTGAAGCACAGGGAATTAAGACATTTATCAAAAATGAATTCTCACAAGGCGCTGTTGGTGAAATATCCGCGTTTGACGCTTGGCCAGAAGTTTGGGTTTATGAAAACTCAGATTTTGAACGTGCAGAAGAAATAGTAAAGTCATCACAGAGTAGCAATGACGCTGCTGATTGGCTTTGTCATAAGTGTTCAGAGAAGAATGATCCTTCATTTGAAATATGCTGGCACTGCCAAAGCGGAAAATCATAACCAATTGTTAATTAAAATAAAAGTAGTTTTAAATATAGAGAGCCTATGGATAATATTGAAGTCATTGACGCAGCAAGTGATTTTTTAGATGTCGCAAATTTAGTGAAAGCGTTATTGATCGAGCTTGACCCTTCAGCTAAAGAAGAAATTGAAAGCTCAGACTTAGAATCAATCGCTAAGCACTTACTAGACTCATCAAAAATTTGGGCATTTTTAGCTAGATCTAATAATGAGAATGTTGGTGTTATCACGCTTCATGAATGTGCCTCAATATACGCAGGTGGCGTTTTTGGTGAAATATCTGAGCTTTATGTTAAACCAGAATTTCGCTCCTCTAATATCGGTGAACTATTACTAAATGCTGCTATTGAAAAAGGTAAAGAACGAAACTGGAAACGGATAGAGGTTGGTAGCCCTCCTCCAAATAAAAACCCAAGGACTATCAAGTTTTATGAGGACAAAGGCTTTGAGTATACAGGGGCAAGACTGCGGCGTTTAATCTAGCCACACTAGTACCTATAATTTGAGATTAACTAGCTTTGCGCTATTTTCACTCGAATCCTGTTCTTAGCAACTCTTGTTTCATGTAAAGCGGTAATTGCAGATTTTGCTTCATCTTCATTAGGCATTTCAACAAAAGCAAAGCCTTTTGATTTACCTGTTTCCTGATCTAACACTAAGCTACATTCAGTGATTGTGCCATGAGCAGAGAATAAAATACGGATTTCTTGTTCAGTTGTTGAGCGTGAAAGGTTACGAACTAAAAGTTTCATAATGGGCCATGTGGTATGTTATTGCGACCTTAATTATCTCATACATTAATAGAGCAAGTAATGCTTTCTTCAAGCTAAATAAATGTTATCAACACCCCCTACTCTACAGGCCAATAAAGCAATCAAGCATCGCATGACTTTAATTGAGTATCAGCGTATAATGCGCGCCATTATTTAGACTGCTTCTTTTGCATTGGAAAAACTATGTTAGCTGCAAACAATATCACTCAACAATTTGGCGCCAAGCCATTGTTCGAAAACATCTCACAAAAATTTGGCGGTGGTAATCGCTACGGTTTAATCGGTGCAAATGGCTGTGGTAAATCGACCTTTATGAAAATTTTAGGGGGCGATTTAGAGCAAACCTCAGGCAACGTTAGCTTAGATACAGGTGAGCGTTTAGGTAAATTACGCCAAGATCAATTTGCCTTTGAAGAATACAGTGTTATTGACACTGTCATCATGGGTCACACTGAGTTATGGGCGGTAAAAGAAGAGCGTGATCGCATTTATGCTTTGCCTGAAATGAGTGAAGAAGACGGCATGAAAGTGGGCGATTTAGAGTCTGAATATGCCGAAATGGATGGTTACAGCGCAGAAAGTCGAGCGGGTGAATTACTTATTGGTGTTGGTATTCCTGTTGAACAGCACTATGGTTTAATGAGTGAAATAGCACCGGGCTTTAAACTACGTATTTTGCTTGCTCAGGCGTTATTTTCAGATCCTGATATTTTATTACTTGATGAGCCAACCAACAACTTAGATATTCATACAATCCAATGGCTTGAAGATACGTTAAATGAGCGTGATTCAACCATGATCATTATTTCGCATGATAGACACTTCTTAAACAGTGTCTGTACTCACATGGCAGATTTAGATTATGGTGAGCTACGTGTTTTCCCGGGTAACTATGACGAATACATGCTTGCTGCTACCCAAGCACGCGCACGACTATTAGCAGACAATGCCAAGAAAAAAGCTCAAATTGGCGAACTACAAGCCTTTGTTGCTCGTTTCTCTGCGAATGCGTCAAAAGCTAAGCAAGCTACGTCGCGTGCAAAACAAATTGATAAAATTCAACTTGAAGAAGTGAAAGTATCAAGCAGAAGCAATCCCTTTATTCGCTTTGAACAAGAGAAAAAACTTTTCCGTAACGCTCTAGTCATTGATAAGTTGAATAAAAGCTTTGATGATGCCCACATCCTGAAAGATCTATCTGCTTTAGTTGAAGTGGGTGAACGTGTCGCTATTATTGGCGAAAATGGTATTGGTAAAACCACCTTCTTACGTACCTTAATGAATGAAGTTGGTTATGAGCCAAGCTCAGGTGAATATACTTGGTCTGAAAATTCTAATATTGGCTATTACGCACAAGATCACGAATATGAGTTTGAAACTGACATGACCTTGTTTGAATGGATGAGCCAGTGGCGTCAACCAACCGATGATGAACAAGCGGTTCGTGGCTATTTAGGTCGCCTACTCTTCTCTGCTGATGATATTAAAAAGATGGTTAGCGTTCTTTCTGGTGGTGAAAAAGGTCGAATGCTATTTGGTAAGCTAATGATGCAAAAACCAAATATATTAGTGCTGGATGAGCCAACTAACCACATGGATATGGAATCTATTGAGTCGTTAAATATGGCGTTAGAGCAATACGAAGGAACATTATTCTTCGTCAGCCATGACCGAGAATTCGTATCAACTATCGCTACCCGTATCATTGAAATAACCCAAGACGGTTATGTAGATTTTGCTGGCACCTATGATGAGTACTTAGCTAGCCAAGCCTAGTATTTCTGTCTCGCTTATCCTGAGCTTGTCGCCCTTCGACTGCTTCACGCTCAGGGTAAACGGTACTATTGCTCCGTTCGTCCTGAGCTTGTCGCCCTTCGACTGCTTCGCGCTCAGGGTAAGCGGTACTATTGCTCCGTTCGTCCTGAGCTTGTCGAAGGAAGCTTATTTAAAAAGTAACTATTAAAAATTTTTAAGGATTTATCTTGTTAAGTTACCGTCACGCCTTTCATGCAGGAAACTTCGCCGATGTATTAAAGCACAGCGTATTAACACTTGTGCTTGATTACATGACCCGAAAAGAAAAAGGCTTCCATTATATCGATAGCCATTCTGGTGCGGGGATGTACCAATTAGCGGATGAATTCGCGCAAAAAACCGGTGAATATAAAGACGGTATTGCTAAATTAATTAATGAGCAAGAGTTACCGGAAGCATTACAGCCATATATAAATCTAATTAGCGAACTTAATCCTGATAGTGAAAAAAATGGGCTAGATTTATATCCTGGCTCACCCGGTATTGCTAAGCGCTTTATGCGCCGCCAAGACAGCACGCACTTATTTGAGTTACACCCAACAGACATTCAACACTTAACAGACTTTTGCCACCGTTGGAAAAAGGCATTCATTAAGCAAAGCGATGGCTATCAAGGCGTATTAGGATTACTACCTCCTCCTAGCCGCCGTGGTGTTGTGCTAATTGATCCCCCTTATGAATTAAAAGAAGATTATCAAAAAGCTGTTAACACCATCATCAAAGCGTATAAAAAATTTGCCACTGGCACTTATATTCTTTGGTACCCAGTAGTGCAACGTGAACGAATCAATGAAATGGAATCCACATTCATTGAAAGTGACGTTAAAAATCTCCTAAAAGTGGAGTTTTGTTTATCAAATGATACTGATGAATATGGCATGACAGGCACAGGACTATTTATTGTTAACCCGCCTTGGCAGTTAGCAAAACAAATGAACCAAGTATTGCCCTATTTAAAAGCAAAATTAGGTACTCATAATTCGAGCTTTAGTGTTGAGCAATTGATTGACGAGTAACCCTCCTATTTTTATTATTGCTCATATTACAGAGGTATAGAGCAATAATATGCTTTTATAACATCAACAAATAAGACGTTACTGGGCTTGAACCAGTGGCTGGTACGGGCTGTAGAGAGTAGAAGGTGCTTTACCAATATAGGTATACTGTACGAAAATGTACTTTTTTTATTTAAAGGTGAAAAGTATAAATGGTGGACGATACTAGGCTTGAACCAGTGACTGGT
>JAPHTO010000085.1 GCA_026196955.1 Colwellia sp.
AGTCCAACATCCTGATGTCATGGCCTTTCATCAAGCTCCTCTAGAGTGGGGTGGCAATGGTGCTTTATTAGCACTAATTGAATTAAAAGATAAATTCAATAAAAGCTAAACAACTATACTGTCGCAGGTGAAACTAAATTTACCAACTGCCCTTGCATTAAATGGCGTTCATAACTAATTTGTGCAATTGCCCCTGTTTCAAAAATTGGCATATTTTGACTTTTTGTTAGCTGTGCAACTAAATAACTGACAAATGGCATATGAGAAACCAATAGCATCGCCTTTATCTCATTCGAACTATCTTCTATAAAGCCATCAATAAAGTCATGAGTTTGCTGGACATCTCCATCAGGGGTAATAAAGTCTATCGTTTTCACTTCTGTGGGCACTAACCCTTTTTCAGTCAAACTTTTAACAACCTGCTCACAGGTTTGTTGCGCTCTTAGGTAGGGACTAACCAGTATTTCTATTTCATTGAATTGAGTATTCGCTAACCACTGCCCCATTTTTTTAGCTTCAAACTCTCCTAGCGTTGTCAATGGCCTTAACGCATCACTAGGGTTTGAAATAAAACACTGGTTGCTCGCCTCACCATGGCGCATTATAAAAATTTGCATTGAATACTCGTTCATTTAGAAACATATCGATATTTACAACTAGCTAACGCACTAGTCTGAACAGATAAATTTATACCTTGTTCATTTTTGCGGCTATAGTAATAGAATCTAGCAACCTTTCAAATTAACTGTTAAGAATAAAGAAAATCTAGTTATTCCATATAGTAATTAGATAAGTTAACCTATTGTCAAATAGCAAGCTAAACATTCAATATATAAAGCCTGAGCTAGGAGCTATGCGTTGAAGCAAAGTCCAAACGATTTAAAACAATATCAAGCACTTACTTTGAATAATGGTTTGCGAGTATTACTTATTCATAATGAAGAATCTGATGAATCAGCAGCAGCATTAGCCGTTAATGCCGGACACTTTAATGATCCTAAAGAAAGACAAGGCTTAGCGCATTTTCTCGAGCACATGCTCTTTTTAGGCACCGAGAAATACCCAGATGGTAGCGAATATCAAAAGTTTATCAGCCAACACGGGGGCAGTAACAACGCTTGGACAGCAACAGAGCATACTTGTTTTTACTTTGCCGTTCATTATCAACATTTTAGCAGTGCCCTAGATCGCTTTAGCCAATTCTTTACTACGCCATTACTTAGCGAAGAGTTCATTATTAAAGAACGAAAGAATATTGATGCTGAATTTAAGCTAAAACTAAAAGATGATATTCGTCGTTTGTACGATGTCCATAAAGAAACCATCAATCAATCACACCCTTTTTCACAGTTTTCCGTGGGTAATATTGACACCCTTGCTGATAAAGAAGGTAAAAACGTGGTTGATGAAGTTAAAGCCTTTTTCAATCGCTATTATCACGCAAGCTATATGACGCTAGCAATTGAGGGACCACAAACCTTAGTTGAATTAAAAGAATTAGCAACACAGATGTTTCAAGATATAAAAACAACGGATGAACCACTTGAAGAAATATCTGAGCCACTGTATTTGCCACAACATCAAGGCATAACAATTAATATTTGCCCTGTTAAAAACGATCGCCAATTAATCATTAGCTTTGCAATGGAAAGCATCGATAAGTATTACCAAGATAAGCCTGAATCAATTTTAGCTTATTTACTTGGTTATGAAGGCCCAGGTAGTATATTAGCTAAATTAAAACATGAACAATGGGCAATGGATTTAACGGCTGGCTCAGGTATTAATGGCTCAAACTTCAAAGACTTTAATATACGTATTAGCCTGACAGAGTATGGTGAGCAATATATAGATGACATTATTGGCGTAGTATTTTCTTATATAAGTCTATTAAAGTCTGACACGCTACCTGAACACTATTACCAAGAAAAACAGGCCATAGCAGAGTTGTCATTTTTATATCATGAAAAAACTCGTCCTTTAGATAATGTCAGCCAACTAGTCATCAATATGCAACATTATCCCGTTGAAGATTATATTTTTGGCGATTACATCATGTCAGAAATGAATCATGACAATATCACCCATTTACTCAACTATTTAAATACAGATAACATGCGAATAACGCATGTTAGTCAAAACAATCAGTTTTCAAAAACCAGCGTTTGGTATCAAGTACCTTACGATATAAAACGTATTGATAAGAGCAAGTTAACCAAGTGGAAGAAGCTACTAAATGCCAATAGTGCAAGCGCAGAAAAAAATGGTTTATATCTTCCCGATGCAAACCCCTACATCGTAGGCAATCCGCACATATACGCGGACGTAGATCCTAAAGAGCTACCTATAAAAATAGAAGAAGCAAGTGGTCTAGCAATTTGGTACAAGCAAGATACCACCTTTAAAGTCCCTAAAGGCTATATCTATGTAGGTATTGATTCCCCTTATTCTATCTTGAATATAGAAAACATCGCGATGACACGGTTATTTGTGGATTTATACACCAATACCGTCGTTGAAGAAAACTATGATGCTGAGCTTGCATGTATCCATTACCACCTCTACGCACACCAGGGAGGAATTACTTTACAAATATCTGGCATTAGCGAAAATCAGCCAACGCTATTAAAAAAACTTTTGCACCGCTTACAAGCGCATGATGTAAACGAGCAGGATTTTGATTTGTTTAAACAACAATTAATTAATCACTGGCAAAATACCGATAAAAGCAAATCAATTTCACAGCTCTTTTCTACGCTAAGCTCAATTACTCAGCCGAATAATCCAAGCGCTAAAGATCTTGCCGATGCGCTTAATCAAGTTAACTTTCAACAATACCAAGTTTTTTGTCAGCAGTTATTTAAACAAGTTACCCTTGAAACTCTTATCCATGGTAATTGGTTACTTGAACACGCTCATAATATTGCTAGTTATATCAAGCAAGCCTTTACCAATAGCTACCAAGAAGAGTTTGCTGTGCAATGCCCTGTTATTGATTTTAAGGGGTTAAACACGAGCTTGTTACCTATGATAATCCCTGAGCATGATCATGCTACTGTGGTTTACACACCTTTGCCTACTCGGGACAATCACTTAGTTGCCTTAGCTATGGTAGCTAGTCATTTGTTATCGCCGTTCTTTTTTCAAGAAATGCGTACAGATAAACAATATGGTTATATTGTTGGTGTTGGTTATGTACCTATTAATCGTTATCCCGGTATCGCCTTCTATATACAGTCACCTCATACTCACGCCAATGACTTAACACAGGCTATTGATGCATTTATTGAAAACAGTTCAACTATGCTTGATGAGTTAACAAATGAAAATTGGTCTCACCTAATTCAAGGATTAGCAGGACAACTTGAAGAAAAAGACAGCAACTTAAGGATTAAAAGTCAGCGTTTTTGGGCCGCTATTTGCAACAAAGATCATAGTTTCTCCCATAAAGAGCAACTACTCACAGCAATTTTATCGTTAAATTTTAATGATGTTAAAATATTCATTAAAGAAGAGTTAATGGCAACGTCCAATCCCGATAGGCTTATTTTAACTTCAGCACCTTCTGAAAGTATTGACAAGATCGCACCAATATCAACGAACTTAAATGCAGAAATAATAAGCAACAACGATGATTTTATTAAAAAAAGTAAAAGAAAATATTAATGCTGCCGATAATAAGTTATAGCTCAAGTTGACTTAAGGCTATGCATGACTTTTAATAGTCTTGCTTTTACTAATAATTATTAATTTCACTTTTATTCAGGCTTAACTGTGCTTTTGAACTTTTTCAAGTTTTTTTCTGTTTTACCCGTAGCCTTTATAGGATTAATAATTAATCGCTATGCTTTGTCGAAGCTCAAATTCCTACTGGTAATTAGTCTATCCTTTTTTTCGGCATGTATCCACACGGCTATTGCTGAAACTCTCTCCCAACAAATAACTTATTCAGAAAACGAACAATTAAAGTTCAGTCAATTATCCACAACAGACGGGTTATCAAACTCTAATGTTTTTGGCATTACTCAAGATCATCAAGGTTTTATCTGGTTTGCGACCGAAGATGGCTTAAACCGCTTTGACGGTAATAATTTTGTTACCTATCGCCACAATGCCAACGACAAGCATTCAATCGCCGATAATGTTATTCGAAAAATTTTCATTGATCGTGAAAATACCCTATGGGTTGGTACTGAAAATGGTTTAAGTCGATATAACATTGAGTTGGATAATTTTGATACTTTTAGTCATATCGCTAATGATGCCAACTCGCTTAGAGATAATGTTATTTGGGATATTTATCAAGCTCAAGATACGTTGACAAAAGATGCTCCAGCCAAAAGCGAGCCAACCAAGGGCTTACTTTGGGTATCAACAACAAAGGGGTTACATACATTATCTCTTGAAGATAACAATAAAAAGGTAAAATTCTCTCGTATTAGCGTACGTGGACATAACAATAAACTCAAAGAAATAAAAACCATATTTCAAGACCAAAAACAAAACTACTGGCTAGGTAGCTACGAAAATGGCATACACCTTATCAGTAAAAACTTAGCTTATTTGGGTTCACTACAAGAAGACAATATATTTGATTTAACAGTGGATGCCGATGCTTTATTTGATATTAAAAGTATCGCTAATCAATACTGGCTAGCAACCAATAATGGTTTATTTATTATTAGTGACGATTACAAATTACTCTCCCATTTAACCGCTGATCAAACAAGTAGCAGTACAACACAACCGCTTTTATCAAATAATATCCGCGCTATCACTCAATATGATGATACCCATGTTTGGCTAGCAACTCAGAATGGTTTAAATACTATCAACTTACTTGATGACAACGTTCATGCTTACCAAAATAGCAAAAATATTAGTTCATTGAGTGAAAACTGGTTGATGGATATGTATCAAGATAAGAATGGTAATATGTGGCTTGCCAGTTATGGAGGAGGATTAAACAAATACTCCCCTTTAACAGCACTATTTTATCATGGTTTATCAAGTGATGAAGAAAAAAGTTATCGTGTGCAATCATTCACCGAAACTACTGATGGAGCAATTTGGCTATCAACAGAGCAACAAGGTTTATTTCGCCTAATAAAAGACCAGCCTATAGAACCAATTCAAACACCTCTTAATAAAGAAATTAGGCAGATTATCTCTGACAAAAACAGTAACCTCTGGATTCGCTCAAAAACGGGAAAACTCTTCTTATTTGATCCTGACTTAGACAAACTAACAGAACATAAACAGTGGGCGGCTAAAGCAAATTATTCGAATAATAAACCTATAATATTGATTGATGAATCAATTTGGTTTATTGATGACAACGGAAACCTGAGCCACTATCAGACTACAAACAAAACGGTCAAGAATTATCCTACAAATAACCGCTTAACATTCAGGCACCTCCAAAAAGGAGACAATAGTTTATTATGGCTAATAACGTCTGAAAACAAGTTAGTTCTATTTAATGTCGAGAAAGAAATCTATGACGAGAACGTAACAAACTTAGATAAAGTAGCAGAAATCACATCTGTAAATAGTATTAATATTGGAAAATTATATACCTTATTTGGTTCGGAATCTCAGGGATTGAGTTTATTAAACAAACAGAATAATACTCTTACTCATTACAATGAAAGTAATACTTTGAAGAATAATTATATCGCTTCAATTGTGTTTGATGAGAAAGAGATTATTTGGCTTGCAACTAACTCTGGCATCACAGCTATAAATCCTGAAAAGCAGAATTTAATCCATTTTGATTTAGACTTTGGTATACATTCTCCTGAGTTCAGCCAGAATATTTTTATCAAATCGGCTCAAGAAGAATTATTCTTTGGGAGTCCAAATGGCTTCTACCAATTTAATCCTGAAGAAGTGCTTCGAATAAAGCAGAAAATATCAAAGCCATTGTTTACCAACTTATATGTTGCAAATAAAAAGATTGATGTTGTAAATGCGGCCAAAAAAGCAGAGACGCATAACGAAAAGTATACTATTGCAAAACAATTAAATTCATTACCACTGCTTGAACTAGCCTATAAACAATCACCAATCAGCTTTGAATTTGTGTCACCTAATGCAAAATTACCTGCACAAGTTCGCTATCGATATAGACTTGTTGGCTTAGAACAGAACTGGATCGATGCGGCAACAGATACAGGTCGAAATAACCATCGTGCCACATACACTAACCTCAGTGCGGGCGACTATGTATTCGAAGTTCAAGCTTATGATCTCAATCACCCTGAACACACAAAAACGAGTCAATTAAATGTACACATTCTTCCACCTTGGTGGCTCTCCACCAGTGCAATGTTTGTCTACACGTTAGTGTCTATACTCATTTTAGTTTATGTTGTTCAACAATATCGTAATAAGCTGTTATATAACTCGCAAATAAAAGAAAGTGAAGAGCGCTTAAAGCTATCCCTGTGGGGAAGCGGCGACGAGATGTGGGATTGGAACATAGCAACCGATAAAGTTTATCATACCAATACATGGAGCAACCTTGCATTTCCGCAAGACAGTACGCGTAATGCAAATGCTGAAACCAATATTCACCATCAAGATTTAACAAGAGTTAAACAAGCGTTAACTGAGCACCTTGAAGGAAAAAATGAGCATTTTGAGGCAACTTATCGCGTTAAAGATAAAAATGAGCGTTGGATTTGGATTTTAGATCGCGGCAAAATTGTTGAGCATGACGAGAATAACAAACCAACGCGGATGACGGGTACATTAAAAGATATCAGCCATATTAAAAAAGCTGAAGAGCGGTTAAAGTTATTCGCTCGCTGTATTCAAAACATTTCTGATGCTGTAGTCATATATGACCGACAGTTTATCGCTGTCGATGTTAACAAGGCATTTCAGCGCATAACAGGTAAAAGTAAAAACCAAATGGTCGGGCGCACCATGAGTTTTAGCCAGTATCCCAACAGTTTTAGCCAAAATATTAAAAAACATTTACTGACTCAAGGCAGCTGGCATGGTGAAATAGAAAGCATACGTGCTAATGGCAAAAAATATTTAACCGACTTAAACATTGATATTATTCATGATGATACAGGAAGCATCTCTCATTTTGTTGGCGTTTTTTCTGATATAACCAAACGTAAAGAAACAGAAGCAGAGCTAAGAAAACTCGCTAGCTCCGATACTTTAACAGGCTTGCCAAACCGTTCGTTTTTCCAAGCAAACCAAGCGAGGCTAGTTAAAAATAAAATCAATCATGCCCTACTTGTATTTGATTTAGATAACTTTAAAAAAATTAATGACTCTATGGGCCACCAAGTTGGCGATAGCATTTTATGTCAAGTCGCTAAACGCATGCTGGCATTGGGTAGAAAGCAAGATACTGTATATCGCTTAGGCGGAGATGAATTTAGTATCATCATAGAAGGCACTAATGATATCCATACCATTACCTCATTAGCTAAAAATATATTACAGGCTATTGGTCAGCCTTTTAAGCTCAAAAATCAAGAGATAGTACTTTATAGCAGTATTGGCATTGTGCTATTTCCTGAAGATGGAAACACTGGCCATGAACTTTTAAAAAATGCCGATACAGCCATGTACCACGCCAAAGGTAGTGGTGGTAACAAATACCAGTTTTTCAGTGAATCCATGAACAAACAAGCGGTTAAACGCTTACAAATTGAGAACTTAATACGCCATGGTTTAAAAGAAGACGCTTTCTCTGTCTTCTATCAGCCTAAAATTGAAATTGCCACTGGTAAAGTTGCCGGCATGGAAGCGTTAGTTAGATTTGAGACCCCAAGTAAAGGCGTTGTAAGCCCGATTGTCTTTATTCCCGTATCAGAAGAAACAGGACAAATCATAGATATTGGTGAAATAGTGCTAAGAAAAGCCTGTTATGCCACAAAAAAATGGGTTGATGCCGGCTTGTTCGATGGTCGAGTAGCCGTTAATTTATCTGCTGTACAATTTACCCAAGCCAATTTAGTTGGGCAAATAGCTGATATATTAAAAGAAAGTCAGCTTCCGGCTAAGCACCTTGAGTTAGAAATCACCGAAGGTACGGTCATGGACTCACCGCAGGCAGCTATAGACACTATGTTGCAAATAAGAGCGATGGGAGTTCACTTATCCTTAGATGATTTTGGTACTGGCTACTCCTCTTTAGCTTATTTAAAAAAATTCCCTCTGAATACTTTAAAAATTGATAAAGCTTTTGTTGATGATATAGAGTTATCTGAGCAAGGAAGAAATATGGTAGCCACTATAGTTACTATTGCTCATAACCTCGGCATGGATGTTGTTGCAGAAGGTGTTGAAACTAACCAACAGTTAAGTTTCTTATCCGGTTTACGCTGTGAGCTATTACAAGGTTACTTATACAGTAAACCTTTAGCGACAGAGCAATTCCAAAAATATTTGTTAGCACATCAAATCGCCCATAAATCTACAAGTTTTAATCAAAACTCCAAGTAAGATCACAATACGCATAGTTATGCGCTTCATGCTGATGATACTATCTTGTCATGGGCCTTTTGTACGAACTATGACTAATCAACTCAAAACTACTGAATTAAAGCAATATTACTCTTCGATATATTTAGCCTAGCGTAATAATAACTTAAAAAAACGCGATTTTCACTCAACGTCAAAAATGTGACTAATACCATAAAGCCACTAGAACGACGATAAATCTGTCACAAAAAACAAACCATAAACTCACTTGTACTCCTTTTAAAATAAGGATTTAACACTTCAGCACAATCAACAATTACTTACTTGGCATAGTTTAAGCATAAATTTAATTAGAACCATTTATAAACAAAATAACTTTAAGGAAATACGTATGTTAAGTTCAATTATTCTATCAATGGCAATGTCAGTATCTCCAGCTTCTATAGCTGATAATCAATCATTTGAGATGGAAGAAATAGGTGCAGTACGTGGAACTCGCCGTCTTAGCTCTGAAAATACCATTGATATTGAAGAAGCAGGTGCAGTACGTGGTACTCGCCGTTTATAAGCTATCATCAACGCATTAAGGAGTTACCTAATGATTAATTTATTTAAAACATTGTTTACTGCTAAAAAGACGAAAGCAAACCCTATTGCTGCTCGTATTGAATTTAAAGAAACTTCTGCCAACACTTGGTGGTCATAAAGTTTAAGTCGAATAAAGACATACTAACATGGATGTTAGCGACTTTATCATTCCTTGCTATTTGCAATTCCTGAAAATCAAAGTCATTCCCTATTACCAAAATTACCAAAACCACTCTATAGTTTAAAGCTTACGAAAAACGCTAAGCCCTAAATATCAACTGATTTAAACCAAACAAGCTATTTAGCTTCATGCGTTTTTTCATCACAAACATCGGCCAAATTAACGGCCCAAAGACAATACCAGCCAATGTCCAGCGCTTTCGTCCAAAGCCAGTTACAAATGCTTGTAAATTAAAAAAAAGCCCACAAAGCAAGCTAAAACAAGCGACAAATAAGCTTAAAAGCAACAACGTCATACTTCCACTACAACCAAAAACTTAACAAAAAATACCCAACTTCAAATTCAGCGCTAATATAATTAAATTAGAGTATTTATTCAATATAAAGTTATTTATTTTGACTATTCGACGACAAAATATATGGCAGATCTTTACCGTATTAACGGATCATTTTTGCCTCAATGTGGATCAATTTTGCAAGCCTTTAAACCTGCGCTGATACTAATGCTGACATTCTTTCACTGTAAAATTTAAAGCAAAAAAAAGCGTCAACTCTATTGAGTTGACGCTTGGTCGTTATTCTTACTATTTATAAAAACTTAATAATAACTTGTACCTGTTTCTGCCATAGTGATTAAGGCCTCACAAGGCGTATAACGTTCACCGTGTTGCTCTGCCCACTGTGATAATTGTGCTACTAAAGATTGAGCGCCAATTTTATCAATATAACGTAATGGGCCACCTAAAAATGGCGGGAAGCCAATACCAAATATAGCGCCAATATCGCCATCTCTTGCACTTCGAACTATTCCTTCATCAACGCAGCGAGCAGCTTCATTCAGCATCATATATGTACAGCGCTTAGCAATTTCATTCGACGATAAACTGCCAGCAGGTTTTAAGTTTAATAAGCTATAAATACTTTCATCAACTTGCTTCTTGCCTTTTTTAGCCTTCTTACCATATAAGTAAAAACCTTTATCAGCTTTTTTACCTAAACGACCATCATCTAATAGTTTAGAAAAAGCTGAAGGTGCAGCAAATCTATCGCCTAAGTCGGCTTGCAAGATAGGACCAATTTTCGCACCAACATCAATGCCCACCTCATCAAGTAACTGCATTGGGCCAACAGGGAAGCCAAAGTTAACTAGCGCTTTGTCAAGCTTATCAATTGGCTCTCCCGCTAATAATAGAATAGCCGCTTCGTTCATATACGGCGCTAAAATACGGTTAACATAAAAGCCAGCTTTATCTTTAACTACTATTGGTGTTTTACCTTGCTTTTTAGCAAAGGCAACCGTCGTTGAAATAGTTTGATCAGAGGTTCCTTCATGAGGAATAATTTCCACCAAAGGCATTTTATCTACTGGTGAGAAATAATGTAAACCAATCACGTTCTCTTTACGCGTAGCTTTTGCAGCTATACTACCAATGGGTAAGCTCGAGGTGTTACTTGCAAAAATGGTTGACTCTTTGGCATTTTGCTCTATTTCAACAACCATATTTTGTTTTAGCTCTAAATTCTCGAATACTGCTTCAACCACGATATCAATATCTTTAAAGCCAGAATAATCGACGCATCCTGTGATCATCGACATTTGCTTTTGCATTTCGCTCTTGAGCATAAAGCGACGTTTTACCTTTTTATTTAACAAATCAAAGCTGTATTTCAACGCATGACTAATACCTTGATGGCTAATATCTTTAATACGCGCTGGTATCCCCACTTTGGTAGCAGTAACAAAAGCAATACCGCCGCCCATCAAACCGCCACCAAGCACACCTGCTTTAGCTATTTGTTCTGGCATCACATCAGCAACGCCCTGCTCTTTTTTCATGTCTGTTGTTGCAAAAAATAAATTGCGTAACTGTGCTGATTCTGGGCTCATCACTAATTCAGCAAAATGCTCTGCTTCTGTTTGAAAACCTTTCGCAGGTGATTGCTCCATGCCTGTTTTTACACAGTCAATTATTTTAACGGGAGCCGGATAATTACCCTTAGTTTTTGACAACACTGATTTCTTTGCTTGTTTATAAACAACACCACGACCGAAAGATGTTCCCTCAAGCACTTTGTTAACTAAAGATGATTTAAACTTTACCGTTTGTTTGAATTTACCTGCAAGCGCCATTTTCTCAGCGGTAGCAATTAATATACTCGTTGGTACAACATCATTAACTAAACCCGCTTTTAGTGCTTGTTTAGCTCTAAGCTGCTTACCCGTTAACATCATATCTAGTGCTTTTTGTACACCAACAAGCTTAGGTAACCGTTGTGTACCACCACCACCAGGTAATAAACCTAATTGCACTTCTGGTAAGCCTAAGGCCGTTTTAGGGTTATCACTACAAACACGTGCATGACAGGCCATAGCTAACTCTAGACCGCCACCTAAACAAGCTCCATTAATAGCAGCAACAACAGGAACGTTTAATTGTTCAAGTTGTGAAAATATCATTTGCCCTTGGCGAGCCAAGGCAATGACAGACTCTTTCGTTTTACAATCATTGATCATATTGATATCAGCACCAGCAACAAACGAATCTTTCTTGCCACTGCATAAAACAACGCCTGTAATTGTGCTATCTGATTTAATGTCAGCCAGTACCTCTGCCACTTGCTCAGCAAACTCAGCTTTTAATGTGTTCATGGTGTCATCGACAACATCCATGATTAAGTGGGCAATGCCATTTTCTTGACGAACTAGAGTAAAAGCGCTCACTGTATTTCCTTTTTCATTATTATCAGTCATTAGTCTGTCTCCACTACCATAGCTGCACCTAAGCCACCAGCAGCACAAGCTGTAGTCAGGCCTACCCCACCACCGCGACGATTTAATTCATTTAACGTTTGGGTGATTAAACGAGCACCTGTTGCTGCAAATGGGTGTCCATAGGCAAGTGATCCCCCCATAACATTAAATTTTGTCATATCGATTTCACCAATAGCTTTATCACGACCTAAATGCTCTTTCGCAAACTTATCGCTACCAAACATCTTCATATTCGCTAATGCTTGAGCAGCAAATGCCTCATGCATTTCAATTAAATCTAAGTCTGCTAACTCTAATCCTGCACGCTTTAATGCGATAGGTGTTGCATAACTCGGCCCCATCAACATATCTTGCCAAACATCTATCGCCGCAAAACCATAACTGCGAATATAACCTAAAGGCTTGTAACCAAGCTCTTTTGCACGCCCTTCGCGCATCAATAAAATAGCAGCGCCACCATCAGTTAACGCCGTACTTGAAGCGGCAGTAACCGTACCGTGTTTTCTATCAAAACAAGGGCGTAACTTTGCATAGCCTTCTAGCACGGAATCTTCTCGAATACAGTTATCTTTATCGATAAAACCTTTGTAAGGCTCGCTATGAGTAGCCATAACTTCGCCATCAAGTTTGCCCTCTGCCCAGCTTTGCGTCGCTAAGGTATGAGAACGATGAGCAAGCGCATCTTGATCTTCTCGAGAAATATTATAGGTTTTAGCCATTTGTTCGGCTGTTTGCCCCATAGAGATTCCCGTCGAATACTCAGCAACAGCTGGTGCTACAGGTAGAATATCTTTTAGACCTAATTTGCGAATTAAAGCTATTTTTTGCCCTAAGGTTTTTGTTTTACTTAAATCTAACAAAGTACGGGCAAATTTCTTTGAAACACCAATAGGCGCAACAGAAGAAGAATCAGCTCCGCCAGCAACACCGACATCAACAAAGCCGCCCATAATAGATTCTGCAACATTAACGGTTGATTGAAAACTGGTTGCACAAGCACGCGATACACTATATGCATCTGTATGCACATTCATCCCTGTTCCTAATACTATTTCACGAGCGATGTTAGGTGCTTCAGGCATTTGTACCACTTGTCCAAATACACATTGATCAATAATGGCAGGATCTACATCATGTTTTTGTAGCATCTCATTTACGACAAGCTTGCCTAAATCAACAGCAGGTACGCCGTGAAAAGCGGTTGCTTGTTTAGCAAAAGGTGTTCTCAGCCCTGCTACCACAGCAATACGCTCGCCTGTTCGTGTCGTCATTTCTATTGTCATGAACTTTTTTCTCCAGTTAATAGCGCCTATCTGTTTAGCCATTGATGAAAAAAACAGACAAACAACAAGAGGTCTGACCTCTTAAGTGTTGTCATTGATTTTAACGCAGTTTACAAAAATATCAATCCCTGAATTTTTTCTCAGCTAACAGCATAGTTTATTCATGGGCTTCTTTAAGTAAAAAAATGTTACAACTACAAAAAATAACCTTGTTTTCTTTAGCTAAAACCTTATATAAGATGCTAGAGTGCTTTTCAGCGCATGTATATTCAGTTTCTAAATAATAAATATAAAGACAATAAACCTATGGCCATTGAACATTTTTCCACATTAAAACAACATCTAGCTCAACAAATTATTGGTCAACCTGCTTTTGTTGAAAACATACTTATTGCCTTGCTTGCTAATGGTCACCTGATTGTAGAAGGGCCTCCTGGACTAGCTAAAACTCGTGCAGTCAATGCATTAGCCGATGGCCTAGAAGCAGACTTTCACCGTATTCAATTTACTCCTGATTTATTACCCGCTGATTTAACGGGTACCGATATATATCGCCCTGAAGATGGTAGCTTTGTTTTTCAAGCTGGTCCTTTATTTCAAAACCTAGTACTTGCTGATGAAATTAACCGAGCTCCTGCAAAAGTACAATCGGCATTATTAGAAGCGATGGCAGAAGGGCAAGTTACCGTTGGCAGAAAAACCTATCAACTGCCTGACTTGTTTTTAGTGATGGCAACACAAAACCCCATTGAACAAGAAGGTACTTATCCATTACCTGAAGCACAATTAGACCGTTTCTTAATGCATTTAGAAATTGATTATCCTGATGCAGCAAGTGAACTAGACATTCTAAAACTTAATCGTGGCGAAGCCTTAGCCAATGCTAATCAAGAAAAAGCGCCTCTTAGAGTTTTAAGTCAAGCCGAAATATTTACTGCCCGTGAAGAAGTGCTCAATATTCATATGGCTCCTGCCCTTGAAACATATATGGTTGATTTGATCATCGCTACTCGCCAACCAGAAAAATATGACGATAAGCTCAAATCATGGTTAGCATATGGTGCAAGTCCTCGAGCAACCATTGCATTAGATAGATGTGCTCGTGCCCGAGCTTGGTTGCATAATCGTGACTTTGTTAGCCCCGAAGATATTCAAGCAGTATTTCATAATGTACTAAGGCATAGAATTTTATTGAGTTACCAAGCTGAAGCCGAGGGCATTACTGCTAATCAGTTACTTGATCATTTATTAAGCCTAGTTGCCGTTTCTTAATAGATAGCATCAGTTATTATGTGGTTTAAACAAAATACAACACAGCAAAATTCAATCAACAACATCAGCAACTGCCAGTCGCAACTTGCCAGTATTCATAGCAATGGCATTGAGCTCGCTATGGCTGAATTACTGCATTATCAAAATAAAACCGCACTGATAGATTTGTCTGCGCAGAAAAATATTCATGGCCAAATGTCAGGAAATTACCTGTCTCGAAGCAAGGGTCGTGGCATGGAGTTTGATGAAGTTCGCCACTATCAAACGGGTGACGATATTCGCGCTATCGATTGGCGAGTAACGGCCCGAACAGGTAAAACTCACACCAAATTATTTCGTGAAGAAATTGAACGTCCAGTACTTATTGCTACTGACTTAAGTGCCAGCATGCATTTTGGCTCGCAGCTATTGTTTAAATCTGTACAGGCTGCTCACTTAGCATCATTAGTTGCTTGGCATGGAAAAAATAGAGGTGATCGATTAGGCGGTATTGTGTTTAATCAAGATGATCACTTAGAGCTTAAACCCAGAAGCCGAAAAGAAGGCGTGCTGCATTATTTGCATGCCTTAACAACCTTGCATCAAAGTCAGCACAAACGCCAATATCAACCTAATACGCACCAAGGTATTGAGCATGATACAGACAACAACTATTTCAGTGATAATTGTGCGCGAGTAAGGCAAATAGCTAAACCCGGATCATTGGTGTACTTAATCACTGATGCGCAGCAAATTAAAAGTGACAATGCGCCACAACAGCAAGAAGCCTTGCGTCATTTAACACATATCAGCCAGCATTGTGAATTAGTTGTCTGCTTAATCAAAGACGCATTAGAGCAAGAACTACCTGAGAGTGCTGTTAAGCTCAATGTTAACCTAACCGATGGCGAACAGCGCCAACAACTAACCTTAGGTGATAAAGCGACGGCAACAGCTTATAAAACACAAGCAAGTAAAGCTAATAAACAATGCCAACAAGCATTGGTTAAAGCTGGTGCTCGGGTAATTAGCTTAAATGCTGGACAAACACTTGAGCAACAATTAAAAAATGGAGAGCAGTTTTGCAACAGGTAACTCCTTCTTCAGTAGCTAGCCCAGTACAAAGTAATGCCTTACCTTCAGCTCCTTTAGAGCTACATGACATTCATGTGCCTGAACAAATAGCAAACTACCCTATGGCTTATGGCTGGTGGCTTTTAGCCAGCCTATTAATTATAGCGATAGTATTTTTTATTTATAAATTTCGCCAAAACGCTAAGCTAAAACAACAGCAACGACAAGCGTTAACACAATTAAAAGAGGTTCCTAACATGAGTAATAGCGAGGTGTTAGCATTACTCAAATGGGCTGCAATGCAATATTTTCCTCGCGGGCAACTTGCCATGCTATACGGTGAACAGTTCCAACAGTTTTTAATACAAAAACTGCCAGAAAAGCATCAAGAAAAGTTTAATCAGTTATCAACATCTGCCTTTAGCCAGCAATACCAAACACAATGTATTGAAGTAGAACAAGCCGGGGCAAACACTAATAGCAACCTTCATCAAGCGGCCAGGTTGTGGTTAACACAGGCTTTACCTCCAAAACAACAAAAAGCTGAACATCAAGCAGCCAACAAACAAATAGGAGCAAATGCATGATTACTTTTGCTTGGCCTTGGCTGTTGCTACTACTCCCCTTGCCCTTGATAGTTTACTGGTTACCTAAAAAAGAACAAAGCCGTACCAGCGCCGCGCTAGTTGTGCCTGTTTTACTCTCAAATTCAACCATAAGCAGTCAAGTTCAAGAACGCAAAAAGCCCTCTATTATTGTTTTATCTTTGTGCTGGCTATTATCCATAGTGGCGTTAAGTCAACCTCAATGGCTAGGTGATGCTGTAGATATCCCAACTGAAGGCCGTGAAATGATGATTGCTGTTGATTTATCAGGCAGTATGCAAATTGAAGATATGAGTTTACGTGGCAATACGGTAAATCGTCTTGATATGCTTAAAGCTGTTTTAGGTGACTTTATCCAGCGTCGTGTTGGAGACAGACTTGGTTTAATCCTTTTTGCTGATGATGCGTATATGCAAACACCCATGACCTTTGATAGAAAAACGGTTAAACAAATGCTTGATGAAAGCGTTTTAGGGTTAGTGGGTAGAAAAACCGCCATAGGTGATGCCATAGCATTAGCCGTAAAACGCTTTGATGCCAAACAAGAATCAAATAAAGTATTGTTATTACTCACAGACGGTCAAAATACGGCTGGAAAAATATCGCCCGAGCAGGCACTTGAATTAGCTGTTGCTAAAGATATTACTATCTATTCAATAGGTATAGGTGCTGATGTTATGTTGCAGCAATCACTATTTGGCACACGCAGGATCAACCCATCAAGCGAATTAGACGAGCAAACCTTAACCAAGTTGGCTGAACAAACGGGTGGTAAATACTTTCGAGCCAAAGATAGTCAAGGTATGGAGCAGATATATCAATTACTTGATGAACTTGAGCCAATAGAGCAAGATCAACAACAAATGCGACCGTTAACGGCTCTATTTTATTGGCCATTAGCATTGGCATTACTCTTAAGTTTCTTCTATTTACTCATTATTAATTTCCCTAATGTTAACCACAGCTTTTTCAATAATAAAAATTAGGTTTACCAACTCAACATGACATCCTTTACTTTATTTTTAAGCAATTTTCATTTTATAAGGCCTTGGTGGTTCTTAGCACTCATTGCCCTATTTTTTGCACTATGGCTACTTAAAAAGCATCGCTTCAATCATTCTCCTTGGAATAAACTTTTACCTTCACATTTAAGCCAAGTACTCGTTGAAGGCTCAACTCAACAGGCAAAAAAATCAACTAACCGCTTTTTTTCAACACAGGCAAACTTGCTAAAGCCATTTATTATCGGGCTTATTTCCATCATCGCACTTGCTGGGCCTGCTTGGCAAAAGCTGCCTCAACCTGTCTACCAAACAGACCGTGGCTCAGTATTGATTATGGATATGTCTTATTCCATGTATGCCACAGACATCAAGCCCAATCGATTAACCCGTGCCCGTTATAAAGCAGTCGATTTACTGAGTAAAATAAATGAAGGCGATATTGGTTTGATCGCCTATGCTGGTGACGCGTTTGTTATTAGTCCGCTGACACAAGATATTAAAAATATTGAATTATTATTACCTTCACTAAGCCCCGACATTATGCCTGAGCTTGGCGCTAACCCTTTTGCTGCTTTAGCGCTTGCCCACGACATGTTACAAAATGCAGGACATATTAATGGCGATATCTACTGGTTTACCGATGATGTCGATAATGAAGATCTCAGTGACATTTATGATTGGTCAGCAAAGTATGGGCACCAATTAAATATTTTAGGTATTGGTAGTCAAGAAGGGGCGCCTATTACCTTACCTTCTGGTGAGTTGCTTAAAGATAACATGGGCGCCATTGTTGTCCCTAAATTACCGATTCAAAAACTAACAGGGCTAGCCAAACGCGGTAATGGCCATTATGAAACCATAAGCCATAGTGATAGTGATATTGAAAAGTTAGTCAGTCATAACACTGTATTAGCGCAACAAAGCAAAACCAAGCAACAGAGCCAACAACAAGGCGATCAATGGCAAGAGCAAGGCCCTTGGTTATTACTGATAATATTACCGCTAATATTAACTTATTTTCGTCGAGGTGGCGCTATTTTAGTTTTACCAATCACTTGCTTGCCTGCTTTGTTTTTACTGACTATCACTCTCAATAGCACAACCGCTTTCGCCGCCGAACAACCCGAAGCTGTCAGCACGACACAAGGTATTTGGAATAGTTTATGGAAAACCGACAATCAGCAAGCTCAACAACGTTATAACCAACAAGATTATCAAGGCGCTGCTGAGCAATTTAAAGACAGTCAGTGGCAAGGCAGTGCTCATTACAAAGCAGGTAACTATCAAGAAGCGTTAAATGCATTCAAACAAGGCGAGCAAGCTAATAGTGCAAATGCTTTATACAATCAAGGCAATGCATTAGCACAAATGCAGCAATATGAACAAGCGATTGAGCATTACGAGCAAGCACTAAAGAAAAACCCTGACATGCAGGATGCAAAAGACAATATAGAAAAAATAAAACAGCAACAAAAAAAGCAAGAACAAGAGCAGAATCAACAACAAAACGATCAGTCTCAAGATAATCAACCTCAAGACGAAGAGCAGAACCAAAACGAGCAGCAACAAGATGCTCAAGACCAAGGTTCTCAAGAGAAAAACAACGAACAAAGCCAGCAACAACAAGATTCAGAGCAAGGTCAGCAAAATAATAATGAGCAGCAAAGCCAAGCTGAAAACTCAGAGCAAGAATCAAATGATAATGAAAAAGAAAGTTCAGCTGAACAACAGAAACAAGAACAGCAAAATCAGCAAGAACAACAACAAAAAAGTGCCGAACAAAGCCAAGAGCAAAACGAGAAAAACGAGCAAGGCAAAGAAAAATCAGCTGCTCAAATAGCGAAAGAGCAACAAGCCAAAGAAACAGAACAAAAACACCAACAAATGTTGAATAAAGTGACCGATGATCCTTATTTGTTACTGCGTAATAAAATGCAGCTAGAATATCAAAAACGCAAACAAGATGGTGCTAGTCAAGGAGCAAAGAAAAAGTGGTAAAAATAATCTTAAAACTAGTGGCAATATCGTTCTTAGTTGTCTCTTCAAGCCTAAGTAATTATGCTTTTGCTCTAAGCAAAGTTACCGCCAGCATTGATACTAACCCTGTGATGAGTAATGAATCTATTGTACTCACGGTAACCGCTGACGACAGTGTTGAGCGAGATGCACTTGATACAAGTCCGTTAGCAACAAATTTTATTGTTGCCCGCACTGAAGTCAGCTCACAAACTAGCATGGTTAATTTCAAAACCTCTCGAACCACTCGTTGGCAAATCGTACTTATACCAAGAAAAACCGGCAAACTAACCATTCCTGAGCTAACCATTGATGGCCACCACTCTCAAGCTATTAGCGTTAATGTTATTGAGCAAGGTAGCCAATCAGCAACGAAGCAACAAGATATTTTTATCAGCACTGAATTATCTGCTAATGACGTTTATGTGCAGCAGTTAGTGACGCTAACCGTTAAGCTGCATGTTGGGGTACAGCTACAACGAGGCAGTTTAAGTGAGCCAACCTTAGACGGTGCAACTATTGTTCAAATAGGTAAAGATCAAGAAAGCGATGGCATCATCAATGGCAAGCGCTACCGTATTATTGAGCGTACTTATGCTATTACTCCTGAGCAAAGTGGTGAATTGACCCTAGACTCCCCCATGTTTTCAGGTGAAGTAATGGTTCAATCGAGACGCCGCTCGGGGTTTTTAAGCTTTGGTGAAACTAAACCCGTCAATGTGCTAGGCAAAAAACTATCGCTTAATGTGCGCCCTATTCCTGATAGTTATTCTACAGGCGACAATTGGTTGCCGAGTGAGCTACTTACGCTACACCAAGAATGGCAGCCCAGCAGCAGTGAATTTAAAGTTGGAGAGCCTATAACTCGTACCATCACTTTAACCGCTTCAGGTCTTGCTAAAGCCCAATTGCCAAACATTATTATGACTGCCCCTACAGGGATAAAAGTGTACCCTGATCAAGCTGAGCTTCATTCCAATTTGTCAAAAGAGCGTTTAGTCAGTCAAAAAAAGCAAAACTTCGCCCTAGTTGCTAGCCAAGCAGGCGATTACATACTACCGAAAATAACCATTGCTTGGTGGAACACTGTTACCAATAAATATCAGCAAGCTGTGCTGCCAGAGCAAACCATTACCGTATTACCTAATCCAGACAGCAAACAAGTTTCAACCTTGAACGAAGACAACCTTAGCCAAAGCCCTAATAACACTTTAGTGCCAAGTACGCCGTTAACAACTACTGAACAGCCTATAATTATCCAGCAAGCTTCAGCACTGCAATGGTTATTTTTAGCTTTATGGCTGTTAACCCTCATGGCTTGGTTGATCCATGTCATAGTGTTAAAACGCGGGTCAATCAAAAAGCCCAAGCCAAGTAGCCAAGCGTCTGTCAATAATAAGTACCTTGCGCTTATGGCTGCTTGTAAACAAAATAATGCCGAGCAAGTATTAAGTTTACTTGTACCTTGGGTCAATAGTTTAGTCCCACAAGGTAGTACAGAAATATCGACCTTGTCAGAAGCGATCACCCTGATTGACAATGAAGCCTTTACCACTGCTATTGATAACGTGCAGCGGTACTTGTATGGTAATAAAACGACGGACAAAGCTTGGCAGGGTAAAAGTTTATTAGCCGTTGTTCAGTCAATTAACCATGCGGGCATTAAGTATGATGACAGCATAAAGTTCACCCTAAATCCGTCATAAACAAAATAAAACATGTTTTCTAAAATTAATCGAAATAAAACTGAGAGCGCTCAGGTCTCTAACAATATGGCGACAAAACAAGTTAGATATGAAGCACTCGTAAAGGCTCTGCATGGCGATTTATACCGATATGCTTATTGGTTAACCCATGATAAGCAGGTGTCTGAAGACTTAGTGCAAGAAACATTTTTACGTGCATGGCGTGCCCTTGACTCATTAAAAGATGAAAAGGCAGCCAAGTCATGGTTGATCACTATTTTAAGGCGAGAAAATGCCCGACGATTCGAACGTAAGCGCTTTGATATGAGCGAGTATGAAGAAGCTAGCGTGATGGATACCAAATCAACCTCTACAGAGCAAGAGATTGAAAATCATTGGTTAAGAGAAAAAATAGCACAACTTGAACCTGAGTATTCAGAGCCCTTAGTTTTACAAATTTTAGGCGGTTATAGTGGTGAAGACATTGCTAGCATGCTTAACCTAAATAAAAATACCGTAATGACACGCTTATTTAGAGCACGGAATCAGTTAAAAGAAGCGTTAGATGAAGAACCAGTAACCCGAGGTCAATACAATGGATGATTTGCAATTTAGACGTATTATTTACGCAGATCCCACCTGTCAAGATGAAGATATTCTTGAAGCACAAAAAGCCGATCCTGCAAAAAAAGAATTTGCTAAAGAGCTAATTCAGTTGGATGAAAAACTAAAGCAGGCAATGAATGTACCTGTGCCTGATGGTTTGTGTGAAAAATTAATTCTTCGTCAAACCTTAGCGAGCCACCAACAAACAAAACGTAAATCACGCATTCACCTTGCATTAGCGGCTTCCGTGGCCATTATTGCTGGTTTGGCAGTAAATTATTTACAATTTTCTAGCAGTTTTACGAACCTAGGAGATTACGCTTTAGCTCATGTTTATCATGAGCAAGGAGAGTTTTCAAACAGTGACAGTGCGCAAGTGAGTTTAACAGCATTGAATCAAAAAATGACCACCTTTGATGGTAGTTTTACTCAATCGTTAGGCGAGCTTATTTCTGCTGATTATTGTCGTTTTGATGGCATGAAAAGCTTACACCTTGTTTTTAAAGGCCTCACCGATACGGTAACTGTTTTTGTTGTGCCTAAAAATGAGCAACTTACCTTCAGCGAATCCTTTAGCGATAGTAAATTCCATGGTGAATCTTTTGATTTCAAAAACGCCAATGTTATAGTTGTTGCCGATAAAAATGAATCACTTAATCAATGGCAACGCGCTATTAGTGACAATATTACCTGGTCTATTTAACTACCAATACAATGTAAGTAATACTTCAACAAACATCATTTAATGATGTTTGTTGATTTTTAATGTCATTAATTAACATTTTTCTAGCATGCAGCTTTTATTTCGTCCAGTAAACTTAGCTTGATAAAGCGCCTTATCAGAGCGCGCATATATTTCATGAAATTCACAATCACCTTCTGTATACGTTGAGATACCTAAGCTTATTTTGGGGTAAATATTTCCCGGCCAATCCCCAGTTATACACTCTGAATCAATAGCTCTTCTTATTTTTTCTGCAATAAATTCTGCGGCTTGGCCATTGGTATTTGGCAATAGTACAACATATTCTTCACCGCCTACCCTAGCAATGATATCTTCCTTACGGATTAAGCTTTTAGCCTTATTGGCAACAAACTGAATGACTTTATCGCCAATAGGGTGTCCATACTCATCATTAATTTCCTTAAAGAGATCAATATCTAACATGATCAAAGACAAGGGTTCATTATGACGAATTGATTTAGATAAGAATTGATCGGCTAATTTAAAGAAAAAACGACGATTGAACAACCCCGTTAAAGGGTCTGTTGTCGCTTCTATTTCTAACTGTTCTTGCACAAAGTGAATTTGGGTAATATCTGTGGAGGTAGAAAGCACACCAACAATTTCTTTTTGCAAATTATAAATTGGCTGCTTAGACGATAAGTAAACTTTCTTTTCACCTGTGGACTTAATGACATTAACTTCTTTCTTTTCAATACTATCGCCAAACTCCAAGACCCTTTTATCACTATCGAGTACATCAGAGTGATTTGAGAAGTCAAAAAGATCATCGTCCACGTAACCAACGATAGAATCATAATTCTCTTTAAAAAGATCTTCTAATTTACGATTCGCATATAAATACTTTTTATTTCTATCTTTAACGGATACATAAGTACCAATATGATTTAAAAAAAGCTGACATAACTCTAACTCTTTCTCTAAATTATCACTTTTCATTATTATCATATAAAGTCCATTCGACTAACATGGAAGTAATAAATAATCCTGCCTACATACGACAAGATAATGCAAGGTTTAGTAATTCGGGAATAGCCTAACTACGCATTTGAGTTGCAATAGCGCAATTTTCATCCTTGCAGTCAGAATCGCAGCTTTCAACCAAATTTAAGATTTTATTTTCTATATTTTGTAAGTTAGCTATTTCATCTTTAATGCTTGCTAACTTTTTGTTAGCCAAATCATGAAATGATTTACAACCAGAAGATAAATCATCAAGTGAACGAATTTCATTAAGTGTAAAGCCTAATGCTTTGGCATTAATGATAAATTTTAACTGCTCAATTGTGTCAACATGATATTGTCGAAAACCGTTTAATGGTTTTTCTGGTTGAATAACTAATCCTTGTCGTTGATAGAACCTTATAGTTTCAACACTTATCCCTACTGCACTGGCTAATTTGCCAATGGTCATTGTTTTGCCCATACATTTCCCTCTCGCTACTTAGAATAAAACGTAGCTAATTATTTTGAAATAAAGACAAATTACATATATATAATAGACTCCGTACCTATGTACTAAGTCAACAATAAAATTAATACTTTTTACATAGGTAACAAGGCTTGAGAAGAATAAATACGAGCAAATGGAAATTTCACAAGATAAAAGGACTTAATGGCACGATAAGTGTTCAAAAAATATTCAAAATTACTATTGGAGTAAAACTAAGGCGCCATGCTTAATAATCGTATGATTAATATTTTATGCCGTTGTTCAGTTAAGTACCGCAAAAAGTTTGATAATACTGGTCGCCATCTTCAGGCTTGTCTTGATAGCTTTTTGTCGCCTCAAGCTCTTGATAAGGCGAGCACAAAACCTGAAGAAATTCACTAACAATATTATTAATGACTGTAAAAGCGTCTAATGAGTTTTGATTTAAGCAATCAGAAACTGCCTCTTCACAGTGCGCTAAAATAGTTTCTACATGATGATTTCTAGGAATAACAACAGGGTTGTTTTTTTGCATTAACGCTTGAGCTTCTTGCCGTGAAAATACCGATTTATCTATCGCGAGTTGCCACTGTTTAAACCAGCCTTCAAGTTCGCTAGGTAACTCATTAACCCATACATCAACAGCTAACAGCCTAGCATTATTTATTTGTTTCGTTAGTTGAGCAAAAGTTAAGGTGTAATCAAGTGCATGAGTTTGCATTAAGGCAAGTAAATCTTTAACTAAGTGTTTATTCGTTGCATTTACCTGAGCCAAGCCTAGTTTAGCCGCATACATTTCATCATAAGCACGCTCAAATTTAGCGGTAAAATCAACCACTAGCGTTTCAACTTTTGCTAAAGCTTGTTGCTCTTTATTATCGTGGTCGCTTTGATCCGCCTCGATAAGCAAAGGTAAAAGACAATCAGCCAGCCTAGCCATATTCCATTGCGCAATTTTGGCCTGACTAGCAAAAGCATAACGACCATATTCATCAATTGAGCTAAAGACAGCATTTTCATGATAAATACCCAACATAGCACATGGACCAAAATCGATGGTTTCACCGCTAATTGCAGTATTATCAGTATTCATCACACCATGAATAAACCCAACGCGTAGCCATTCAACCACTAAGGTTATTTGTTTAGCGATTGTTTTTTCTAAAAAGCCTAAAATACACTGCTCCCGAGAAGGGCTAGTGCTATCCATATCTGAGCGAGTTATCTCAGGAAAATGACGTTCAATACTATAATCAAGTAACACATTTAATGAAGTGATATCACCACGAGCAGCAAAGTATTGAAAAGTGCCAACTCTAATATGACTAGCAGCAACCCGAGTCACCACAGCGCCAGCTTTGGCTAAACCGCGATGGATCAACTCTCCTGTACTCACTACAGCTAAACAACGGCTAGTGGGCACACCAAGAGCAAACATGGCTTCACTCATAATATATTCACGCAATGCAGGTGCTAACGCACACTTACCATCACCTCGTCTTGAAAAAGCCGTTTGTCCTGAGCCTTTTAACTGAATATCACGGCGAACATCATTGCTATCAAGTACTTCCCCTAATAAATGAGCACGACCATCACCAAGCTGCGGATTGAAATGCCCAAATTGATGACCTGAATACGCTAAAGCAATTGGCTCGGCACCCTTTGGTTGCTTATTTCCAGAAAAATACTGGGATAAAACCTCATGATCACTTGCCAACTTTTCTGGCACTTGCAAACGACTTGCAAGCTCACTATTCCATAACAAAAGCTCAGGCGAAGGTGATTTTTGTGGGGCTGACCGTTGGAAGAATTTCTCCCCTAAGTCAATATAAGTATTTGAAAATTTCAATGAATAAACCTAATAAATAATGGTGTTAATCATGATACCTTAACATTTCATTATATGAGTCTAAAATTTCATTATCCTCTTGTGGTGCCATATTGCTTACTACATAAATAACCAGCGCTGATAAAATAAAGCCAGGGACAATTTCATACATAAGAGCACTAAGGGATTGGCCATTAATGGTAATAGGAGCGTAAATCCAAAAGAGTACCGTTGCTGCTCCCGTGATCATACCTGCAAGCGCGCCATTTCGAGTCATTTTCTTCCAATATAGGCTGCCAATGACCACGGGGCCAAATGCGGCGCCAAAGCCAGCCCAAGCATTACTTACTAGCGTCAAGATAGTTGAGTTGCGATCATAAGCTAAATAGATAGCCACCAAAGCGACAATAAACACCGAAATTCGGCCAACCAGTACTTGCTGTTTTTCACTCGCCTCACGGTGTAAAAAGGTTTTATAAAAGTCTTCTGTTAATGAACTTGAAGTAACTAATAACTGTGACGAAATAGTACTCATGATAGCCGCTAAAATAGCTGCTAATAAAAAGCCAGCAATCAAGGGATTAAATAAAATTTGCGAAAGCACAATGAAAATAGTTTCAGCATCATCAAGCTTTAACCCCATTTTGGCGACATAAGCAACACCCGCTAACCCCGTTGCCATAGCGCCAATGATAGTCACTATCATCCAGCTCATACCGATGCGACGCGCAATAGGCATATCTTCAACACTTCGCACTGCCATAAAACGAACAATAATGTGAGGCTGACCAAAATACCCCAATCCCCATGCCATAGCCGAAATGATACTGATAAGACTCACACCACTAAAAAGATCTAAAAGTTCAGGGTTAATAGCACTAATGCTCGCTTGCATTTCTCCTAAGCCACCCACTTCACTAATTGTTACTACCGGTACCAAGACTAAAGCAATGAACATAATACAGCCCTGCACAAAATCCGTTAAGCTAACCGCCAAAAAACCGCCAAACAAAGTATAAGCAACAACCACACCGGCAGTTACATATAAACCGATTTCGTAATGTAAACCAAATGAGCTTTCAAATAACTTACCTCCCGCAACAATGCCGCTAGAGGTATATAACGTAAAGAAAAGCACAATAACTACCGATGAAACAACTCTAAGCATACGGGAGTTATCTTTAAAACGGTTTTCGAAAAAATCAGGCAAAGTAATAGAGTCATTTGCTACTTCGGTATAAGTTCTAAGGCGCGGTGCAACAATAAGGTAATTTAAAAAAGCACCAATAACCAAACCTACGGCAATCCAAAGGCTACTCATACCGCTTAGGTACATAGCCCCAGGTAATCCCATTAACATCCAGCCACTCATGTCAGAGGCACCTGCTGAAAGTGCGGCAACACTTGGGCTTAAACCTCGCCCCCCAAGCATATATCCCGATACATCACTGGTTGATTTTTTATATGCGTATAGCCCTATGCCTAACATCACAATAAAATAAAGTGCTAATGAAACTAAGGTGCCTAATGCCAAGTGATTCCCCTCAAAAAGTGATTTTTATTCTATTTATCTACATTGTTAGCTACGCTATCAAGAACACTCAAAAAAATAAAGCGAAGCGTTTAAAACATGCTCGGAAAAGCAGCAAAACAATAAAAATGTAAATAAATAATGAAATACACACCACTTTGCCATATATTTATTAGTAATTGTTTTATATTAGAAAGATATTGCTCAAACTATGTACTTTTACGCTGCCCGACAACCTATTTTAGATGCCAGTAAAAACCTTTATGCCTATGAATTACTGTTTCGAGACAGCATAGACAATGTGTTTCCTGAAATAGATGGCGATGAAGCAACCAGTAAAATGATTGAAGCAAGTAAGTTTAATATGGGCATTAGCGATTTTACTAGTAACAAACCAGCCTTTATCAACTTTACCTTAGAGACTTTATCTCAGGGCTACCCTGAAATGCTCACAAATGAAGAAGTGGTCGTAGAGATCCTTGAAACAGTTAAGCCCGGTAAAAAGTTATTATCTCTGTGCAAAGACTTACATAGCAAAGGCTACACAATAGCGTTAGATGATTATGAACATCAAAATGTTTGGGCACATTTTTATCCCTTCGTTAGCATAATAAAAATAGATATTCAGCAAACTAAATTAGATGAAATAAAACAGATCATTGAAGCAATAAAAAGCCATCCTCATATCGATTTATTGGCTGAAAAAGTAGAAACCTATCAAGAATATGAGCAAGCATTACAACTCGGTTTTAAATACTTTCAAGGCTTCTTTTTTGCCAAACCAGAAATGGTAAAAACAAAAAATTTATCTCCTTCCCAACTTGCCATGGCAGAGCTGCTATATGAGACCTCTAAGCCTGAGTTAGATCTTAATAGCATCACAGGCGTCTTTGAGCGCGATGTATCATTGTCATACAAACTTTTACGCTATGCTAACTCGGCAATTTTCAGACGCCGCAGTGAAATATCAACCATTAAACAAGCCTTGGTTATTTTGGGCTCTAGCGAACTTAAACGCTTTTTGGGGTTAATGTTCGCCGTTACGGCCAATCCTGATAAACCCACCGAGCTCATAAAACTCGCTATGACTAGAGCTAAATTTTGTGAGTTAGTTGCTAAAGACATGAAATCAAAAATAGATGACTCTATTGCCTTCTTAACGGGTTTATTATCTATGATCGATGCAATTTTAGATGAAGAGTTAGCTGTAGTGCTAGAGAAGCTTCCTTTAGCTGCTGAGATAAAAGAGCCTTTACTCACGCGCAAAGGTACTATGGCTGCCATTATTAAGCTGGTTGAGTTTATTGAGCATGCTCAATGGGATAAAACGAATATTGTCATGGAAAAACTAAAATTAGATAAAGAACAAGCAGTGAAACATTACAATGAAGCATTAACTTGGGCTGACGAACAAAGCATGTTGGCAAGTTAACCCTTTTTAACCTCAAATTTTCTTTTTACTGGAGCTTATAATGTGCTTCCGAATATCCCATTTAGCTACGTTTGCCCTATTAACAGTGGCTATAAGCTCTTTTTCATCAAACGCTGAGCAAGCTAATATGCTAGCACTGAAGTCTGAAGCTATATCAATAGTGAAACAGTTTGGCGGCATCTTAAAACCCAAGCTAAAGCAAGCCCTCAGTGAAGGAGGAGTTAGTCATGCAATCAAAGTGTGCTCAGTGGAGGCTCCTCTAATAGCAAAGATGTTATCTGAAAAAACACAATGGCAAGTAAAAAGAGTGAGCTTAAAGGCACGCAATAATAAAACCGCTAAGCCTGATCATTGGGAAGCATCTGTTCTAAAAGCATTTAATCAAAGACAAAGCCAAGGTGAAAGTGCCAAAACCATGGCAAAAGTAGAGATGACTGACAATCAATTTAGATTTATGAAAGCACAGGGAGTTGCACCTCTGTGCTTGACTTGTCATGGTACAAAATTAACGGATGAAGCTAAAAACGCACTAAAGAAGTATTACCCAGAAGATCAAGCTACGGGTTATAGCTTAGGAGAAATTCGCGGCGCATTTAGTTTAACCAAAAATCTATAGTTTAAAAGCCCTGAGGATTCTGTGATTGCCAGCGCCAAGTGTCGGCAATCATAGTATGCAGGTCTCGAGTTGCCTGCCAATTAAGTAATTCATACGCTAAACTTGCATCAGCAAAAACAGTCGCTAAATCTCCCGCCCGTCTCGGTACAATTTTATAAGGGATATTCTGACCACTAATTTCTTTAAAAGTATTGACAATTTCCAGTACCGAAGTGCCATTACCCGTGCCTAAGTTTATTGCTTTACAGCCGGAAATCTTACCAAGGTTTTGCAACGCCTTTACATGCCCCTTAGCTAAATCCACTACGTGAATATAATCACGAACACCAGTGCCATCAGCCGTGTCATAGTCATCGCCAAACACTTGTAACTGCGCTAAACGCCCCACCGCTACTTGTGACACATAAGGCAATAAATTATTTGGAACACCGTTAGGATTTTCACCAATTAAACCTGAGCTATGCGCGCCAATAGGATTAAAATAGCGCAAACAAGCAATTGACCAATTACTGTCGCTTTTGGCTAAATCAAACAAAATATGCTCAATCATCAGCTTTGTTTGACCATAAGGATTAGTGGCCGAGGTAGCCATGCTTTCATTTAATGGCGATTCGTTATCACCATAAACCGTTGCTGAAGAGCTAAAAACAAGTTTTTTAACCTTATGCTCTGCCATCACTTTAAGTAACATTACCGTGCCAGAAACGTTATTATAATAATAACTTAACGGTTTTTCACTCGACTCACCCACGGCTTTATAGCCCGCAAAATGTATTACTGCATCGATTTTATGCTGCTCAAAAATAGCATTCATCGCCTCATAATCACAGATATCTGCCTTAACAAAGGTTACTTTTTTACCAGTGATCTGAATGAGCCTATCAAGCACTTTTGTCGATGAATTTGATAAGTTATCAACAATAACAATATCTTGCTCATCTGTTAGCGCTTGTAATTCAACAACCGTATGGCTACCAATATAGCCAGTACCACCAGTAATTAATAAACTCATAAATTTCCCTTCTAGTGATTTTATACCCAAGCCACCTCAAGATGCGAGTTTGGGTATATATATCTAAATACTATTGGTAATATTTTGACACGCGCTGAAAAAAATCACCAAGCATTTCTTCAGGCAATGCATTAATACCTGCTGCTGCAGCTCTGCCCCCCCCTGTAGGGAATGAAGCACACAACTCACCTGCTCCTTGCTTATTATTTAATGGTGCTCTTAAGCTAACAGTATAAGTGTTGCTCCCTGCTAACTGACTCTCATTGAGGGTAATAACCGCATGTGCCTTATTAGGAGATGCATTAGCCAATTCATTCCCAAACACACCACTCACTCTTCTTGCCCATGGCTCATCAGCTAACTGCACGGCACTTAGCTGTGCATTATCAATAAGCACAGTGGACTGCTGAGCTTTGCTCATATCCGCCAGATAAGCACTTTTAAGTTGATGAAAAATAGAGTCGCTTTCATTGATCAAATCAAACGGATCTGAGTAGCTTAATAACTTTTCAAATAATTGCGCCGGATGAAAGTGCAAATCATCAACGCTGCGGCCATAACCGTTGTAATTAATATAAATACCAAGCTCTTTTAACAGTGCTTGTTGCATTGATGACAACTGATATTGCTGAGCAAGCTTTTCGGCCGAATCTTGCATATTATCACCAAAAGCAGCCGCAATAGCCCAATTAACAAACTCCCCATCAAGGTGCTGGTTAACCAACAAGCTAGTGCACGTATTGGCATCCGTATTAATAATGCTCGTCAAATAATCTGAGTCTGGGATATCACCACTCCTGTGATGGTCCACATAAAAAGTAGCAACTTGCTTATCAAGTAATTCTGTCAATGCGTCACTATTTTTCTCTAGTGATATATCGAGTACAGTAACAGATGTTGCCTTGTTCGCATCAACTTGTTTAAGCAAGCTAATATCACGCTTTACCCCCGTCACTAAAGTAACGTTTTCCGGTTGAGAATGACGTTGCGATAAACGTAATTGTAACAAAGCAATGATGCCATCCGCATCACCATTAAACACATCAAAATGCATAGTATTATCCTAAAGAGGCGTTGGAAATAAAGCCGTGCTCAGCTAAATAATTAACAATTTGCTGGGCGCA
>JAPHTO010000079.1 GCA_026196955.1 Colwellia sp.
ATTTGTGAGCAAAGAGACCCAAAAGGCTTATACAAAAAAGCACGTCAAGGGGAAATCAAAGACTTCACTGGTATTGACTCTGATTATGATGTGCCAGAGCAGGCAGAAATCCATGTAAAAACAGCAGAGAGCTCCATTGCTGAGTGCGCCCAGCAAATTGTTAATTATTTAGCTGAGCACGGCTTTATTTCCAACGCCTCTTTAGGATAATACTAGGAAGTAGCATGTTAACAGGTCATTTTATTAGTAGTGAGCAAGGCAATATATTCCTTACTCAATTTGGTGAGATTTTGGGTAATACCGCAATATTATGTCTTCCATCAATCACAGAGGAAATGAATTTAGCTAGAGCTGTTGTTGCTAAACAAGCGCAGGGTTTTGCTACTCAAGGTGTGCCTTGCTTTGTGCTTGATTATTACGGTACGGGTGATAGTGAAGGTGAGTTTGAGCAAGCCAATGCTGATCTTTGGCTTGAAAATATTCTGGCTGCAGGAGAATTTATTAAACAAAAGGGGTTTACTAAAATTATCTTGTGGGGGGTTCGTTTTGGAGCATTGTTTATGCTGAGCCACCAAGAGAAGTTGCATCAACACTTGCCCATTACTCAGCAAATCTTATGGAAACCTGTCACCAACGGAAAGCTATTTGCCGGACAATTTTTACGTATTAAACAAGCTAATGCCATGATGAATACGGCTGCAAACAAAGAGAATGGTGAAAAAATAAATTGGCGAGAGCATATTTTTGCAGGTAATGACGTGGAAGTGGCGGGGTATTTATTAACAAAGCGCATGTTGCAATCAATGGAGTCACTGCAGATAAGTAAGGACTTTCAGCCCCTATCCTCGTTGAGTTGGTTTGAATTAGCAGCAAAAGAACCTACGCCTTTAACGAAACGTTTGTCTGCGTCATGGAGTAGTGATATGGCGGAAGTATGTTGTTTTGATTGCCCACCATTTTGGCAAGTACCTGAGGTGTTTTCTTTACCAGAGCTTGAACAGTTAACAATTAATACGGTATGTGAAAAATGATAGAGCAAGCACTTAGTTTTACAGTCAATAACCAAGAACTACTGGCAATATCTCATCATGGCTCAGATCAAAATACCACAGGTGTATTAATTGTTGTTGGTGGCCCTCAGTATCGCGTAGGAAGCCATAGGCAGTTTGTTCAGTTATCTCGCGCTTTAGCACGTCAAGGTATTAGCTCATTGCGTTTTGACTATACTGGCATGGGTGATAGCAGCGGCGAAAAGAAAGAATTTGACCATATTTGTGATGATATTAAAGCAGCAACAGATGCTTTTTTAGATGCGCAACCTCATCTGCAAAAAGTGGTGATATGGGGACTATGTGATGCTGCGTCTGCGGCATTAATCTACGCACATCAGGATGATCGAATTAATGGTTTAGTGCTTTTAAACCCTTGGCTACGCAGTGAGCAAGCAATGGGCAAGACCATGGTAAAGTACTACTATTTGCAGCGGTTATTATCTAAAAGTTTTTGGAAGAAATTATTTAGTGGTCAGGTCAATGTGGCCGCAAGTGCTCGTGACGCGAAAGGTTTTGTTAAGGATAGTGTCGTGGCTGATAAGCAAAATAATGCGAGTTATCAAGCGCGTATGTTGTCTGGCTTACAAGCATTTAATGGCAAAGTATGTTTGATTTTAAGTGGTGAAGACTTAACGGCTAGAGAGTTCGATCAGCAAACTAAAAATAGCAAAGCATGGTGCAAATTAAGAAGTGAAAATAGTGAAGTACATCATCTAGCTAGTGCCGATCATACTTTCTCCTCTCGTGAGTTCAAAGCGCAAGTAGAGGGTGTTACTTTTAAATTTATAACTCAGTTATAGCCTGTCATTCAGTTGGTCACTTTTGGACTTTCCGAATTAATAAACTGAATGGCAAACAGTAACATAAAGAAGTAAATACTTGCTCTAGCTGAATCAAGAGGATCGCCAAATAGCCCAAAAGAAAACATCCCGAGTAAATAACTTATCAAAAATACTTGAAAAGCGGTTTTTACAATATCTTCACGCTTAATGTTAACTGCTTTTAGTAACATTAAGGCAACTATTAGCATGCCCAAAAGACCAAATTGATAATAGATACTTAAGTAAACATTTTTGATATGCCAAGGTAAATGTTGAAAATCATTATAGAAAAACCATTTATCTAAACCTTGTTCAAAATTGGCATTATCAAGTAGATTGGTTGTACTTTCTTCTTTAGTTAAAGAGATATTATCTAGAGTAAGGGGAGAGTTTTTACTGGTATTTTTTATATACAACAGCGTTGGCCAACGCATTAATGAACTCTCATATAAACCTACATTTTTTGAATTTATAACCGCAGTAATCGCGGTCATAGAGGTATTTAATATTGGGACTGTTTTAGCGGCGCAATTGGCAACAAAGTTACTCGCAAAAATAACATTACGCTCACACAAAAAAATTGAAAGTCGACTCGGTGCTTGGCTTGAAGCCTTTAAATTTATGTTATAGGTGGTGTCAGGGCTAATTTCTACTCGTTGACCAAAAGCTAGATCATCGCCGGAGCCTAAGGTAAGTTTTTGGTCATTAATAGAAAAACTACCCACTTCTTCAACCGTTTGAGGATGAGCAAGTACATAGTTTAATGGCATTGAACCGACACCATTTCCGGTAATAAATGTTAGCGCCGAATCATTCGAAGACGATAAAATATTTTGCCAGTGGTTTAATCTAATTTGAATATCTTGAGATATTGTTTCCATACGGCTATTAATTTGCGTTCCACCAAAAGCAATAGCCATCATTATGGCTACGATAGATATTCCAGATGAGCGCAGTATTACATTGCTGAGCAACAACTTTTGTTGCGATTTAACAGATAAATACGTTAATGAGCTGGCAATGATTAACGCTAAAATTAGCAAAATAAAGTTTAGTGCTGAGTGAGTTACCCAGCGACTATCAAAATGCGTTTTAATTGCAAATAAAGAAATTAAAACGCATAGCATACTATAAGCAAGTATAAATAAATTGGGGGAAAGTTGAAGTTGGTTTTGTAGCCATTTTCCAAAGAAACCAAGACAAATAATAGCGCAAAAGCATACAACTCCTACATAGCCAGCATTGGCAAAAATCATATAACTTGAAGCGAGTAATGTTACATATATCAACATATTACGTAGCGATGCTTTCTTATCTTGATTTATTAATAATTGGAATAATACTGCAAATGAAAATAATGAAATGGCCATGCTAAAGTAAGTCGCTCTAGTGAAACCCACCATAATGCAGTAACAAACCATAAAAAGGGCAATGAGGGATATAAAGCGTAGATTATTGCGTTCAAACCAATAAAAGCCGAAAAAATTTAAAGGAACAAGTAATAAGTAAATACCATCAATTGCTTCCCCACCGGTATGCATATCAGAAAATAAGCCAGTTACACGGTAGGCAGAGGTAAAATCTAATAAAGATGACGCAATTGCCCACCAAGGCTGCATAGCAAATAAAGGCACTAAAGTATGTCGCTCCCATAGTACGACAATAAACATAATTAATGAGCCAAGCCAGCCGCCAACAATTAAGCTTTTTATGAGTGCTGTACTGTTCTCCTTGTACTGATTATAAAAAAGCAGCGCTAGCACTAAGCCATATATCAAGCCTTTACCCACTTTGAAACTATAGAGAGTTGAATAATATGGGTTTTGAGTTAATGGCTCATTGATGGCTCCCCACAAATCAATAAAGTTTATTGATACTAGGGTTATTGTAATGAGTGCAAAGGGTAAAAATGAGAATAAAGTTAACGAAATTTTATGCCGAAACTGATGGGTAATTAGTGCTGTGCCAATGAGCATTAGCATTATTAAGTCTAATTCGTTAAAAATAAACCTGCCTGAAAAAGTAGAAAAATCAAAAGCAACTAAGCAAACAGGTAAGAATACTAACCACGTGTACCTGTTGTTTAGCTGTAAAACAAACATAGCGGTCAATAGGGTTAAAATACCAACAGAAAAGCTTGGAAAGGCTGCCGCTTGATAGAGTGAAAACACAATTAAAAGTGCACCTATGCTTAGGCTAGCGAGTTTCCATAACCCTTGGCTTGGTAAATTAGAATAGTTAATTGTTTTTATGCTCATGTAAAGGTCTGAACTTAGCTGTATTTATGAACTAATGTAGGTTAACGTATCTTTAGAAGATTAACTACACGCTTAAATTTATTATTGTGCATAAACTTAATTATTTTTTATTTTATTTATTATTTTTTATTATCAGTTCACCTAATTTCGTTTATGCAAATGAAATCAAACTAGACGGTAAGATTATGTCTAGTTTACAAGTAGCAATGAAGCAAGCTCAGCAAGGTAGCTTGATTGAAATCGCAGCAGGAAATTATTTTGATGGTGGTGTACTAAAAGCTGATGATGTCACTATAAAAGCCGAACAAGGAGCGCATCTTTCAGGGTTTAGCATTAAGGGAAAAGGAAGCTTAGTTATTCAGGGTGATAATACTCGGATCTTTGGACTTGAATGCTCTCAGGTGTCGGTAGCAGATAATAATGGTGCCTGTGTAAGGCTGGAAGGACGTAACCTCCAGCTGAGCAATGTTTATTTTCATGATAGCCAGCAAGGGTTATTATCAGGTAAAGGCTCTGGCCTAATACTTATTGAAAATAGCCGTTTTGAACGACTTGGAAAATTAGGCCAAGCTCATGGTATTTATGTGGGAAGTGGGGAGTTGTTCATCACTAATTCTCATTTTTTATCATCAAAAGATGAAGGCCATGAGATAAAATCAAGGGCGACAAAAACTATTATTCAAGATACTACCATTGCCTCACTTTATGGTAGAGATAGTCGCTTAATTGATGTCTCATCAGGTGGAATATTAGAAGTAACTGGCTGTGTTCTACAGCAAGGTAATAATACCAGTAACTCTGATTTAATTGGTTTTGCTTTAGAAGGAACAAAACATAAAATTAATACGATTAAAATTCAAAATAATATTTTTCTGCTTGATAGAGAGCGTGGTAATCGACTCCTTCACACTCGAGGGAAAATTGAAAGCATGAACGTGTCCAACAATATTATTATTGGCAGGTTATCAGGTAATCAGTTTGATGAGAGTAATACTTTTTATAAAAATCGTAAAGTCGCCAACTTAAAGCCTTTTCCTGCGCTAGCAAAGATAGGACATGACGGAGATTAATATTTCTTATACAAAAGTCAGCTTTCAAGAAAGTTTTTTGTTCAATATAACGCTTTGATGACACTATTAAGGCAAAAAAGGTTAGAGATCTAAGTGTAAAAATTAATTTGTTAACAGACCCTAAAATTAAGGAAGACTAGATGAATAAAAAAACCATTAATACTTCTATTTTATTGTTATTTTTGTTCTGTTTTAAAGTTGTTGCAGATGAATATCATTATATCAATATGTTAAATGGCTCTAAAGCAACGGGATTAGGCGGAGCCTATATTTCGGTTGCTGATGATTTAACGGCCATGTTGTATAACCCCGCAGGCCTTTCACGAAGTACCATAAAAACAACCGCTTCTATGAATGTTTTATCTTGGGAGGAAACCGAATTTAACAAAGTTTTTAGTGACGATAGTGACTTTGTTCGAGAGTCTTTTATCATAGTTCCAGGTTATTTTGCGTTTAAAGAAAACCAAGGAAAATGGGATTTTGGTATCTCTTTTGCGGTGACTGACTTTAGTAAAGAGCGCACTTCTACCGATGCTATTATTGATATTCCTCAAAATGGTCCCATCCCTCCACAAACAAATAATGAGTTTATTTATATTGATTTAGATAACAGTGCATATAAGTTTGGGGGCTCTGCCGCTTTTCGTTATTCGGACTCACTATCTGTTGGCTTATCCGTTTATTTACAATACAAAGAGTTTACTACGGTTCAAGGCTCTGGCGTAGCAACAACCATTTATACACCGGATGGGAATTTAGAAACCGGATTTAATGCCTCACGGAGAATTAGTGATTTACAGATCTCTGCACAACCCATATTAGGCATATTGTGGAGTAAAGATAATCTGTCTATTGGTGGCAAATTAGCTTATGAAATACCCATTAAACGAGAGTACGAAGCAACAGCATCCATATTTTTGTCAAGCTTAATGCCGCTACCTCCCCAAGTACAACAAGTAACGAGAATTACAGAAAAAACCAGTGACAAGCAAAAACTCCCATTGGAAGTAGGATTAGGCATTAGCTATCAGTTTTCAAACTTTCTTATTTCGAGTGATGTAAATTATTTTTCAGAAGTGCAGGCAGATAATAATTACCTAGAGGTGATTGAAACGCCAATCACACGTAAATTACAGGAAGTGATTAATTGGTCAGTTGGCGTAGAGTATAATATTTCAAAAGAAACAGCTATTCGCTTTGGTGTTTTTACTGATAACTCAAATGGTTATATAGATACTGATATAAATTATCAACGTATTGAGGATATTGATCTGTTAGGATTTTCGTCATCAGTAGAAACGTCTTTTATGGGCAATCACGTAACCTTTGGTTTGTACTATAAACAAGGTACTGGAGATGTAAGGTATGCCGATATTCGATCGGTTGAAAATATTGTTGGTCTTCCCTTATACCCAGACAGTGGCACCAATGATATAGCAGAGGCGAAGAAAAAATCACTAGTACTCTTTTTGAGTTTGGACTTTTAAACACAACTCTCTTATGCCACCTAGCAATCTCTCACTGGCATGGCAGACTATGACAACGCTGAGTTTCTGAGTACTTTTAGAAGCTTAGTGTTTTTAACCTTAAACCCCGTTTGCTGTTTAAAAACCTATTAGCATGGCTTATCATAAGGTCATTACTCGCTATTTTTACTTAATGGAATATCAATGAACCCAATTAACAGCTCTGAATTGCAAATTAGTCCTGTCATTATGTGTGGTGGTAGTGGCACTCGTCTTTGGCCACTTTCGCGAGCGCAATTTCCGAAGCAGTTTCTCCCTTTGGTAAATGAAACTAGCATGCTGCAAGATACCATGGCGCGACTACCAGCAAAGCATCAAGCTCCGGTCTTTATTTGTAATGAAGACCATCGCTTTTTAGTTGCAGAGCAAGTGAAGCAAGCAAACTGTACTCAAGCAACCATTTTACTTGAGCCGCAAGGACGAAATACTGCACCTGCTGTCGCGTTAGCCGCATTGAATGCCCTTGCAGCTAATGAAGATGCATTACTGTTAGTGTTAGCAGCAGATCATGTCATAAAAGACACGGAAAAATTTCATCAAGCGATAGACGTTGCTACTACTGTGGCATTACAAGGTAAATTAGTGACCTTTGGCATAGTACCAACTCATGCAGAAACCGGGTATGGATACATTAAGCAAGGGGCAGAGCAAACTGGTGATAGTAAAGGCTATGGCGTTTATCAGGTTGCTCAATTTGTAGAAAAACCTAATGCAGCAACCGCACAGAATTATATAGAGGCGGGTGATTATTTATGGAACAGTGGCATGTTCCTATTTAAGGCCAGTCGCTATCTTGAAGAATTAGAAAAATTTCGACCTGATATTTTGAAATCCTGCCAAGAAGCTATGGTAAAAGTAGAAAAAGATTTAGATTTTACTCGCCCTGACAATGAAGCTTTTCTTCAGTGTGCGGATGAATCTATTGATTATGCGGTCATGGAAAAAACCGAAGATGCTGTTGTTGTGCCACTTGATGCAGGGTGGAGCGATGTTGGTTCATATTCAGCCCTTTGGGACGTTTGTCAGCAAGATGAACAACAAAATGTTATTAAAGGCGATGTCATTGCTCATGATACTCGTAATAGTTATTTACATAGCCAAAATAAACTGATTGCGACATTAGGCGTTGATAATCTGGTGGTAATCGATACCCCTGATGCGGTGTTAATTGCCGATAAAGATAAAGTTCAAAATGTGAAAGAAATTGTCAACGAACTTAAAGCGCAGCAACGATCTGAAGCGAAATTACACCGTGAAGTTTATCGCCCTTGGGGAAAATACGACAGTGTTGATAACGGTGAGCGTTTCCAAGTAAAACGTATTACGGTGAATCCGGGCGCTAAATTATCGGTGCAAATGCATCACCACAGAGCTGAACATTGGATTGTGGTTTCTGGTACGGCTAAAGTAACTCTTGATGGCGAAACGATTCTTCTTAGTGAAAATCAATCTAGCTATATTCCTATTGGTGTGGTTCACGCGCTTGAAAATCCGGGTAAGTTACCGCTTGAAATGATCGAGGTGCAATCAGGCAGTTATCTTGGTGAAGATGATATTGTTCGTTTTGAAGACAGATATGGAAGAGTAAAATAATGACAGAGTTAACCTGTTTCAAAGCTTATGATATTCGAGGCAAGCTTGGTGAAGAATTAAATACCGATATTGCTTATCGCATCGGTCGAGCTTTTGCTCAGCATACAAAGGCGAAAGAAGTGGTTGTGGGTGGTGATATCCGCTTAACCAGTGAAGAGTTAAAACTTGCCCTTGCCAATGGCTTGATGGATGGCGGCACGAACGTTATTGATTTGGGCTTATGTGGTACCGAGCATATTTACTTTGCTACCAGTCATTTAGGCTGTGATGGCGGTATTGTGGTCACGGCAAGTCATAATCCTATTGATTACAACGGTATGAAGTTGGTTAGAGAAAACTCGAAGCCTATTAGTGGCGACACGGGCTTGTTTGATATTAAAGCCTTAGCTGAGGGCAATGAATTTTCAGAGGTTGCTGAAAAAGGCATGCTATCAACGCATGATATTAGCCAAGCCTATACTGAGCATTTATTAAGCTATATCGATGTAAAAAACCTTTCTTCATTAGACGCTGTAGGTAAGCCGTTAAAACTTGTTGTTAATGCCGGTAATGGCGCTGCAGGTCCTGCACTTGATGCGATTGAAAGCACTTTTAAACAATTAAATGTGCCCGTTGAGTTTGTTAAGATTCATCATCAACCTGATGGTAACTTTCCCAATGGCATTCCTAACCCGTTATTGGTTGAAAACAGATCTGCTACGCGTGATGCAGTAATTGAGCATCAGGCTGATATGGGGATAGCTTGGGATGGCGACTTTGACCGATGCTTTTTGTTTGATGAGCAAGGTGAATTTATTGAAGGTTATTATATTGTTGGTTTATTGGCAGAAAACTTTTTGGCTAAATCTTCTGATAGCAATAATAACAAAGCTAACGCGCTATCACAGAAAATTATTCATGATCCCCGCTTAACATGGAACACCATAGATATTGTTGAGCAAGCGGGTGGTCAGGCAATTCAAAGTAAAACGGGTCATGCTTTTATCAAAGAGCGCATGCGTAGCGAAGATGCTGTGTATGGGGGTGAAATGAGCGCTCACCACTATTTCCGTGATTTTTTCTATTGTGATAGCGGCATGATCCCTTGGCTATTAATTGCCGAGTTAGTTTGTTTACGTAAAAAGCCACTCTCTAGTTTAGTTGCAGAGCGTATCTCAGCTTATCCGTCGTCTGGTGAAATTAATAATAAGATTGCTGATCCTAAAGCGGCTATTGCGCGAGTGTTTGAGTATTATCAAAATGATGCGCAAGTGATAGATAAAACAGACGGCATTAGCATGGAATTTGGTGCTTGGCGTTTTAATCTGCGAAGTAGTAATACCGAGCCGGTTGTTCGTTTAAATGTTGAGTCTAAAGGTGATGTGGCACTGATGGAAAGTAAAACACAAGCTGTACTCGATTTATTGCTTAGAGAATAGACAATGGATCTTCGCCCCTTCGCCCCTTCGACAAGCTCAGGGCAAGCGGAGCAGAGCAGAGCAGAGCAAGCGGAGCAAGCGGAGTAGGGCAAAGCAAGTAGTACAGAGTGAGCGGATTAAGTTAAACGGTGGGAAGTCCGTTCATACTGAGCACGAAGAATGAGTAGTCGAAGTACGACCAAATTCAGGGAAAAACTCTAACACAAGCCGTACTCGATTTATTGCTTAAAGAATAGACAATGCATCCTCGCCCCTTCGCCCCTTCGACAAGCTCAGGGCAAGCGGAGCAGAGCAAGCGGAGCAAGCGGAGTAGGGCAAGGCAAGTAGTACAGAGTGAGCGGATTAAGTTAAACCGTGGGAAGTCCGTTCATACTGAGCACGAAGAATGAGTAGTCGAAGTACGACCAAATTC
>JAPHTO010000036.1 GCA_026196955.1 Colwellia sp.
AATGAAGTTATTCCCTTTTGGCGGAAACACCGCCCTTTTAGCTGAGCAATATAATCGAGAGGTGAAGCTAGAAGCTGAAACTATTCGAGATTTTATTATCCTGCATTATCATTTAACAGAGCGTGATGACAGCCCTTTTTGGCATCATTACCGAACGATGAAAATTCCAGAAACACTAGCTCATAGAATGGCACTATTTAAAGAAAATGGTTATGCATGGCTTGACGATGTTGGCTTATTTAGAGTTGATTCATGGGTACAAGTAATGATGGGTCAAGGACTGATGCCTGAACAACACCATAAAGGTAGTTGTGTGTTACCTACCCAAGGCTTAAAAGAACAGATGATGGCACTTAGAAACATGATCAAGAATTCGGTCGAACAACTGCCTGAGCATGGTGATTTCATTAAGCAGTACTGCCCTGCCTAATATAAGTAGCTTGATAAAATTATAATTAAATTACCAATAGCTTAATCAGAATGGTATTAAACGAGAAAACATGAAAACTAGAGTTGTTATTGTTGGCGGTGGCACCGCAGGTTGGTTAACGGCGGGTATTATTGCTTCCCAACATAGTTTAAAAAAAACACCTACACAGGAAACTGAAGTTATCCTAGTGGAATCTCCTGACGTTAAAAATTTAGGCGTAGGAGAAGGTACTTGGCCAACAATGAGAGATACGCTGCGCAAAATTGGCATATCTGAACGCACGTTTCTTGCTTGTTGTGATGCCAGTTTCAAGCAGGCGTCTAAATTTGTCGGTTGGTCTTGCGGTCAAAGTGAACATTATTACCACCCCTTTACCGCACCATCTGGCTATGGGGGTGTTAGTATGGCTGAGCACTGGTCAGCTAGCCCTAATGAGTTTGATTTTGAAAGCTGGGCTTGTGCACAAGGCACTATTTGCGAGAAAAATTTAGCTCCAAAAATACCACAAATGCCTGAATATGCTTTTAGCTTAAACTATGGCTATCACCTCAATGCTGGTAAATTCGTCAAAATACTTAACCAGCATTGTGTTGAAAATTTGGGGGTTAAATATATTCAAGGTCATGTAGAGCATGTATTATCGGCAAAAAATGGTGATATTACTGCTATTGCTTTAACCAATGGCGAGCAAATTGAGGGTGATTTATTCATCGACTGCAGTGGCTTTGCCGCTATATTAATTGGTAAACATTATCAGATCCCATTTAAATCCAAGCGAGATGTTTTATTTAATGATACCGCGCTTGCGCTTCAGGTTGGCTATGCTTCAGAAGACGCGCCAATAGCTTCATGCACAATAGCAACCGCACAGGAAAGTGGTTGGATTTGGGATATAGCACTGCAAAACCGAAGAGGTATAGGGCATGTGTTCTCTAGTGATTTTACCAGTGTAGAGCGTGCTGAAGAAGCATTACTTAACTACGTAAAAAATGATCCTTTGCTGGCTTCACAACCACTTACGCCTCGCACAATTAAATTTAACCCGGGTCATAGAGAAACCTTCTGGCACAAAAATTGTGTCGCCATTGGTGTTTCAGCCGGATTTGTCGAACCATTAGAAGCAACAGCGTTAGTCTTAATTGAAAAATCGGCAGAATGGATCAGTCAACAGCTTCCTAGAGAACGCGGTGCAATGTCAGTGCTGGCCAAAAGGTTTAATACGCTTACCTTACAACGATGGCACGAGATTGTTGATTTTCTAAAGTTACATTACATACTGTCAAATCGTAAAGACAGTGAATATTGGCGAGAACATCAACAAGTGAATTCTATTCCTGAAAGTTTGCAAGAGGCATTGACATTATGGCGAACACAAGCGCCAGGAATCTATGAAACTAATCAACGTTCTGAGCTATTTTCATCGGCCAGTAAGCAGTATGTGCTATACGGTATGGGCTTTAACATGGAGCAAAAACAATTAGGTGGACACGGTAATAACGAAGCTGCGCTAATCAAACGATTACGAAATGAAACCCTTCACACCACGGAAAAATTACTCAGTGGATTGCCCACTAACAGGCAGTTTTTAAGTAAAGTTTTGGAAAAAAATAAGATTGGCAAATTATGACAATAAACCTAAAGTTTTCCACCATGCAAACATTAAACAATTATCGTTAAACTAAACTTTAGATTTAATTTTGAAATCGACAGGATAAAACCATGTCTTTTTGGGTTGGGTATATCTAGGCATTTTTGCCTCCTCAATGTAATGAGAAGGTGTCCACTAAAACGGGGGAACTCCACAGTCCCACTTGATTGGCTTGTTATATGCTTACTTGCTCAAAACAAGTGTGTTTAATATTTCTTTTATCTCTTTTCTAGTTCCTGTTGCCTCGTCCTGTCGCGTACCTGAACCAATCATAAAGAAAAAATCACCTCTGGGAACAATCCACAGTTCAGAGGTTGTTGGAAAACTACGGCCATCAGGTATAGAAAGCGAATAGTTTAAACGCATGTAAGAAGCCTTTAAGCCGGCAATTTTTGTTTCAACTGGCTTTTGAACTAACTTAAAACCTTGAAATGATTTTTTAAATTGAGGAAGTATAAGATTTAAAATTTGACTTGGATTATTGCCATCCAAACTCCCTAATGGTTTAAGGTTAACTTTAATGCTTGGGTTTAGATCATCAAAAGGTTCGGCGTACTTAGCCATTGCCACTAGCGGAGCTGTAGTGTGTTTCAGCATTAACTTTTTAAACTCAGGGCTACCATGTTCAACTCGTTTTAAGTTTTCTAAGTTTTCCTGTGCAGATACAAATTGCCAATCCGAGGGCTTAGAAATTTTTAGCCCTACCGTTACACTTTCAAAATCATTATTATTAGCCATCCCTGAAAAAGAAATAACAGTTAAAAGTACAATATTTAAAAATCTCATCCATGCTTCCTTAGGCATATAGCAGTATATTATGTAGGCGTCTCAGTAATTCCCATCTACTTGATTACCCAATAATCTATACCAAACCTTTTATATTTCAAACCTTTAATTTCTATTTTTTGAATTATTTTCATGTTGTTAGCAACATTTATTAACTGGTCGAAGCATGTTACTGAGAATTCTCAGTAACATGTCATAAACGATGCATTAAATAATATATGGCAAATAAATTTTTCTAATGTCTCCAATGCGCTCCAATTAGTCTTGCCAATACGATTATGTAAAAGCTCTTTGCTGCCTTTGTGACTCTCAGGTTAGACCTATAGAGTCAAAGTATCAGTCCAAGTTTGAGCTAATAGACCTAAACCAATTAATGCCTAAAATGATAGTTAACTAATGTATAGTGAGTAACTAAAGAGCCTATTAACTTTTTTGCTTCTTTGACTCTAGTTGTCTAGCAATAATCTGTTCTACATCCACTAACAATTCAAGAATGTCAGAAACCCCAAGATAATGCCCAAAGCACCGCTGCCCATAAAGTGGGTTACTTTCACCTTTAAAGCGTTGTTCAATAATCGCATTGCGCCAGCGCGCGGGTTTAACTGGTTCTTTATGAATAAACTGAAATGTATTTAGATGCGAAGAGGCATTACGAATATGGCGAAAAAATTCGAACGTTTCTGAACCATCATTGAACTGCTTAACTGATTCATACGCCGTATTTGCCAACATGATGCAGCACGATACGATATGATCGCTGCTATTGATCTCGCCACGTTCTGCTCTCGCTCGCAGAGAATGTGGCGCCATAAGCTTGTTTGGGACGAACCTTCCCTGAAAGCTAAGGCTTTGATTGGATGGTAAAAACATTTCGATTCGTTTATCGAAAATAACAGGGCTTCCGCATAATGAAACTGAAAAACTAGACACTAGGTTAAAGAAATAGAGATCCTTTCTAAATTCGATAGATGTGATCCCTGAATCCACCGAATGAGTTTTTCTTGTCATCACCCCTTCCTATTTACTCTTTTTATTCTATTACCTATGCATGCTAGCTAACATACTATAAGGCGACGCTGCTCTCAATTTGTTTCTTGTGCACACAAAAATCATAAATTTTAAAAAGCAAATATTAGCCAATTAACTACCCTATCAAATGTAGTCAATTACCTAAAAACCTTAACACATAAAAAAGGCTGTTTAACCAAAGTAAAACAGCCTTTCAATCATACTTTACGCAAATTACATTAACTTATTAGTAGATGACTCTTGCCTAGTCATTTTCAAAATACTAACTCATATGTACAAGCATATTACTTGGTTTCTCTAAGAATGATTTCCACAAATTACAAAATCTCGCAATACTGCCGCCATCAATAACGCGGTGATCCCCAGACCAACTCACTTGCATAATACTGCGCGCTTCCACTTCACCTTTATCATTAAACCTTGGCAGTGTTTGTAACTTACCTAACGCAACAATCGCCGCTTCTGGTTTGTTGATTATAGGTGTTGCCACGGTACCACCAATAGCACCAATATTTGAGATAGTAATAGTACCACCTTTTAAATCAACACTTTGCACTCTGCCACTACGAGCATCATTCGTTAAACGAGTAATATCAGCCGCTAAGTCTAAAATAGACTTAGTTTGTACCTGTTTAACATTAGGCACTAACAAACCCACTTTTGAGTCCACTGCCATACCAATATTATGATCATTAAAATAAGTAAGCTCAGTACAGTCCTCATTCACTTGGCTGTTGATCACTGGAAACTCTTTTAAGGCCAATGAAATGGCTTTCATGAAGAACGGCATCATGGTGAGCTTAATATCTTGTTTGGCATAAGCCTCTTTTAACTCTAAGCGCAGCTTAATTAACTCAGTCATGTCAATTTCTTCACAATAGGTAAAGTGAGGAATAGTGCTAACAGAGTCAACCATCGCTTTTGCCATAACCGCTTTAATGCCACGAATTGGCTCAACTCGCGTTGCAGAAACCTGAGTTGCTACTGAAAGTTCACTAGGTACAGCAACACTATTACCCGCTTGTTCAAAAGCCACAACATCGTCTTTATAAACTCGCCCTTTTTTGCCTGAGCCAATAACATCACAAATGTTTACATCTAATTCACGAGCAACACGACGAACGGCGGGGCTAGCAATCGCTTTACCTTTAACAGCTTCTTTAACTGGCTCTACACTAGTTTGTTTTGCTGTAGTTGATGCAACGGGTGCTGCAACCTTGGCAGGCGCTGCTGTTGATTGACTGCTCACGTTTGAGGCGTCTTCAGCCGCAGGAGTATCTGCTTTCATAGAAAAAAGTGGCGCATGCACCTTGGCAATTTCACCTTGCTGGTAATAGAGCTTTTCTATCACACCTGAATGCATTGCTGGAATTTGCACCAAGGCTTTATCTGTCATTACATCAGCAATAGGTTGATCTTCAACTATGCTATCGCCTTCTTTAACCAGCCATTCAACTAGCTCACACTCAACAATACCTTCACCAATATCAGGTAAAATAAAATCAATACTTTCGCTACTCGCAACTTGCGCCGCATTATTCACGGCAACTGGCGTTTTAACTTCAACAGGTGCATCAGTTGTAGCCATTGCTTTTGATTGGCTATTTCCACTATCACCTTCAGCAATCATAGAGAAGAGTGGCGCATGCACCTTGGCAATTTCACCTTGTTGATAATAGAGCTTTTCTATCACGCCTGAGTGCATAGCTGGAATTTGAACCAAGGCTTTATCTGTCATTACATCGGCAATAGGTTGATCTTCAACTATGCTATCGCCTTCTTTAACCAGCCATTCAACTAGCTCACATTCAACAATACCTTCACCAATATCAGGCAAAATAAAATCAATACTCATACTTATTTCCTAACCTTTTATTTTAATAGTGTATGCTGCGCTTGATGGCTTCATAAATTTTTAAATGATCTGCAACATATTCTTTTTCAAGTGCCAGTGGGTATGGGGTGTCTAAACCACATACTCGTTCTACTGGAGACTCTAAATGCAAGAAACATTCTTGTTGAATAGTTGCGGCGATTTCACTGGCAAAACCCGCCGTTAATGGCGCTTCTTGGCTTATTAATAAACGCCCTGTTTTAATCACAGAATTGGCGATGGTTTCAACATCCCATGGTAATATACTACGCAAATCAATCACTTCACATGAAATGCCATCATTAGCGGCTAAATCTTCTGCTTTTTGAAGAATTTCCATTTGTGCGCCCCAAGCTAATAGCGTGATATCACTACCTGTTTGCACAACCTCTGCTTTACCTAGTGGCAACTGATAATCTTCTTCGGGTACTTCACCTACCGACGCACGATATAAACGCTTAGGCTCAAAAAATATTACCGGGTTATCATCACGAATAGACGCCAACAATAAGCCTTTTGCTTGGTAAGGATTGCGAGGAATAACCACTTTCAAGCCCGGAGTATGTGCAAAGTAAGCTTCTGGTGATTGGCTATGATATAGACCACCAGCAATACCACCACCATAAGGAGAGCGAATAGTCAGTTTACCCACATCAAACTCATTACCACTACGGTACCTAAATTTAGCCGCTTCATTAACAATTTGATCGAATGCAGGAAAAATATAATCGGCAAATTGAATTTCTGCAATTGGGCGAGAGCCTTGTGCGGCTAAACCGTTAGCAAAACCTATAATCCCCTGCTCAACTAGCGGCGTGTTAAAACAACGTGCCTTACCGTATTTTTCTTGTAAACCAGAAGTAGCGCGAAAAACGCCGCCAAAGTGGCCAACATCTTCACCAAAACATAAAGTACTGTTGTCTTCGGCCATTGCGATATCAAGCGCATTATTAATGGCGTGTAACATATTCATTTGTGCCATGACTAGAATTTCCCCGCAGTAAATGGATAGGCTTCTGGATATTTATTTACATGTGCTTTCACTTGTTCTAATTGCGCTTCCAATTGTGCTGAAGGCACATCATAGACATCAGTAATTAAGGTATCGATATGAGGTTTATTGATTTTTTCAGACACTTTTACAGCCGCTAAAACCTCTTCTCTTAGGCTTTCAAAAAGTGATTTTTCTTGTGCTTCATCCCACCAATTTTGTGCCAACATCCAGTTTTTCATTCTGAGAATAGGATCATTTGCTTGCCATTTATCTTCTTCTTCACGGGTACGATACCCTGATGGATCATCTGAAGTAGAATGAGCCCCTAAACGATACGACATTGCTTCAATAAGCACAGGTGCATTTTCTTTTAATGCATAAGCACGTGCTATTTGGGTTGCCTTGATAACGGCTAATATGTCGTTACCGTCAACACGCAAAGTTTTAATGCCATAACCAACACCACGAGAAGCAATACCATTACCTTTGAATTGTTCATCAGATGGGGTTGAAATAGCATAACCATTATTGCGACAGAAAAAGATCACCGGTGCTTCTTGCACTGCTGCCATATTCAAACCGGCATGAAAATCGCCTTCTGATGCGGCACCTTCACCAAAGTAACAAAGGGTAACCGCATCTAAACCTTGCAGTTTCTGACCGTAAGCATAACCCGTGGCTTGTGGTATTTGCGTACCTAAAGGTGATGAAACTGTCATATAGTTCAATTCATTTGAACCATAATGTATTGGCATTTGACGACCTTTACCTAAATCTTTCTCATTAGAGAACATTTGGTTCATAAAGTTTTCAAGACTAAAGCCACGGAACATTAACGCGCCTTGCTCACGATACTGACTCATGATCATGTCTTGATCTTTTAAACCCGCTGCGCCGCCAACACTGGCCGCTTCTTCACCTAATGCTGCCATATAAAAGCTTAAACGACCTTGGCGTTGCGATGCCACCATGCGTTCATCTAACACGCGATGAAATGCGAGGGTTTTGTACACCTTAACAGCAAGCTCTTCGTCCATGTCTGGCATATCGCTGCCTTCATAAACACTGCCATCTTGTTTTAATATTTTTAACTCGGGAATTTCTACGCTGGTACCATCAATAAAGGTAGGTTTGTGCACTACCGGCCCATCATTATAAAGTTCACTACTCATAACATTCTCTTATGTAATTGCCATGCTTATCTGGTTCGCTAACGAAAGCAAGGCAAAGTGGATGCGTATTACTTGTTGTATAAATTGTCTTTGCAAATCTCATGCATACGACTAGCTTGTGTAATTTATTATTGCTTTAGAAGTATAGCTAATTATGCATAATAATCGCGTAAAACTTTACCTTTACGTTAACTGTTAAACAAGAATATAACGTAATGATATTGGCCTATTTTTGTAAAAAGTGAGCAAAAATGTTTACAGATGGGAGTGAATATTGAGTGTGGATATAAAAAAACTCAATAATTTCTTATTGAGTTTTGATGGGTACAATGAAAAAAACTAACGTTATTCGGGTGAAATAGTTACTGGCACTACGGTTAGTAAAGCGCGCTGTCCGATAGCAACATTCGCATTAGGGAAGATGATGGCTTCGCCTTGCTTTTGTGTTTTAATTTCATTGTCACCATCCGTTGCGATAACACTACCAATAGGAAAATCAGTAAAATTTTCTACATCATCAGCAAAGTGCAACGTGAAGTTTTGATGGTGTCGATCGATAATTTGATCTATTTTGAAAAAGCTAAAATCTTCTTCCTTGTATTCAGCTAAATTTAATGGCTGGCCAGAAACTAATGCCGTTAAACTTGTCTTCACGCCTGCAAAATTTGCCATATCGTTTTCGCCAAAAGGACGCACTTTTCCAAGTTCAACCGTAAAGGCATGTGCATCAAATTCATTTGATGAAAAATAGCTAAAAGTTGTGGTAGGTGAATTTGAAAACAAGATAGTATTAACGCCGCAGGCAAGCATGAATTGTAGCTGCGCTTTTACCCAAGGCTTATTATGCCTAAAGGGATAAACAGCAAATTTATCATTTTTAGAGCCTCGGATTGCAGTATGTAAATCATAATGGAATCTTTCGCCCTGACCTTGGTTAAAAAAATCACGCACGGTATTTTCTAACAATAAAGCACGATGACGCTCTTTATTAATGAGCCCTGCACCCTGCCTTTGATCTTGCGAATGTCCACCAGAGAACAAGCGATTTAAATTTTCTTCAACAAAACGCTGACCAATATTAATCGAGGCGGGGTTGCCAAATAAAAATAACGTTCTGTGCTCAAGGTGCAACTCACCTAAAATCAACTGCTTAATTAAATCACGGCAAATTTCAATAGGGGCAGTTTCATTACCATGAACTGCGCTAGATAACACAATGTCTTTGCTAGCAGCATGACTCAACGGCTCAAAAACAATAATACCAGTATCAAGCACTGTCACTTTAGTTTTTGCAGCACTAATTGAGCAAGTAACTTCAAAGTCAAAAGTAGGCATAAAGAATTCATGACTACGTGTTAAATGTAAAAAATCACCGCTTGCTAATAACTGTACTTGTAGCTGCGCTGCTGATAATTGTTCTTGTGGGTATGACATATAAACCTTGTAACTCTCTTTTGTGCACTTTTTAGCTGCTAACTTACGGCTAAATGCTTACAATCCTGCAGCTTTAAAAGCGGCACTGACAATGTCTTGTGCTTCACTAATTATAGTGTGTAAATGTTGCTCATCTACAAAGCTTTCTGCATATATTTTATAGATTTCTTCCGTGCCTGATGGCCTAGCAGCAAACCAACCATTGTCGGTTGTTACTTTAATACCACCAATAGCAGCATTATTACCTGGTGCGTGCGATAAAATTTGAGTGATTTTTTCACCCGCTAAACTTTCAGCGCTGACATCATTACTTGATAGTGCGGTTAACACTCTTTTTTGCTCAAATGAGGCAACCGCTTCCACACGTCCATAATAAGGTTGGCCTAAATCTTTTACCAGTTCAAGGTAATGCTGATAAGGATCCTTGCCTGTAACAGCCAAAATCTCTGCCGCTAACAAAGCCATAATAAAGCCGTCTTTGTCTGTCGTCCAAGTGCTACCATCACGTGCAATAAAAGAAGCGCCAGCACTTTCTTCACCACCAAAGGCATAACTTGAATCACATAAACCATCAACAAACCATTTAAAGCCAACAGGCACTTCAGATAGTGGTCGATTAATCTTGCTAGCAACACGATCGATTAATGAGCTTGAGACTAAGGTTTTGCCAATTTTACTGGTTTGTGGCCAATCTCTATGAGTCATTAAGTAGTTAATGGCAACAGCAAGGTAATGATTGGGATTCATTAAACCGCCCGATTTTGTAACAATACCATGTCTGTCAAAATCAGGATCGTTTCCAACGCTGATGTCAAAGTCATCTTTCATGGCAATTAAGCCTGCCATTGCATAAGGGGATGAACAGTCCATACGGATTTTGCCATCTTTATCAAGGGGCATAAACGCAAAGCTGGCATCAACAACAGGATTAACTATGCTGAGTTTTATGCCGTATTTCTCTGCGATTACAGGCCAATATGCAATGCCAGAGCCACCTAATGGGTCGACACCTATACTAACACCTGCTTTTGCAATAGCTTGCATATCAATAACTTGTTCAAGTTGACTGACATAATGCTCAATAAAGTCTTGTTTACTTAGCAAAGGAGACTGCAAAGCTTGAGTATAAGGAGTTTGCTTAACATCAACTAAACCTGCTTTTATCAACTCATTAGCTCTTTGCTCAATTTTTTTAGTAATATCACCTTCAGCAGGCCCACCATGTGGTGGATTATATTTAATACCACCGTCAGTAGGAGGATTATGAGATGGGGTAATGATCAAACCGTCAGCAATAGCACTTTCATCCTGCGCATTATTATGGCTAATAATTAGACGAGAAATTACCGGTGTTGGCGTAAAGCCGCCATCACTTTGAATAACAACATTTACACCATTAGCGATAAGCACAGAAATAGCATTGGCGAAAGCTGGTTCTGATAAAGCATGAGTATCTTTACCTAAAAAAAGCGGACCATTTATATTTTGTGACACTCGATACTCGGCTACGGCTTGGCAAATAGCGATAATATGATGCTCATTAAAACTAATTTTTGTTGAGCAACCTCGATGGCCAGAAGTACCAAAGCTAACCTGTTGTGCAGTAATAGCAACATCAGGCGTTTGTAAAAAATAGTCACTAACTAACTGACCAATATTAATTCTATCTTCAGGACGTACTGGTTTACCAGCATGCGGATGCACTGACATTATATTCCTTAAAATCTATTCTATTTTCTAAATATAGGATGAAAACTGATAACGATAAACAATGGACTTATAATAAGTCGCGAATTTTTTCAACTTCACAAACTTCATAACCAAGAGACATAGCGGCTTTAGTTAACATCATTTTTTTACGCGTTGTATTTGAGTTAGTCATTACCCAAAAAGGGCTGTCAGGTATTTGTTTGGGTTTGGTACTACTGCCACTTGCCGCAAGCTCTGCTTCACTATGGGCAAAATACAAACGATCACGACCACAAATTTCGGTAACGACTTTAAAGCTGTCAGGATTGGCACGATATAAAGCAGCCAAAATTAACAAAAAGCGCCCAACCGCGCCACGCTGCATCGCCAACTCTTCTTTATTAATAAAATTAAAGACACTCTCACGGCTTGCGATCTGACTACTTTGCACATTATTATCCATCACGGCTGTGTCAGCTTGCTCAGCATCGGCATTTGTGTTCATTGCTGAGACAGCATCTTTATTGGTATGGCTAGCAGCAGCTTGAGTGGTATCATTACTCAATGTACGAGGACTGCTATTTAGCGCCAACAAACGACGTAAAATACTGGAAGCACTTTCACCTATGGCTTGCGTATTAGATACAATATATTGATAAAGTTCTTCGTCAATTTCGATATTTTTCATTAAGAATCCCACGGCTAACGAGCAAAAATTTAATTGCGGCAAGATTATACCCAAACTACCTTTTTTTTCATGATAAAATTGCGATAACTTAAAATTTTTTTCATTGCTCCTCAAACCGCCAAAGAATTTAAGTCGGTTTAGGCAAACTAGTATGAGTAAACAAATGACACTAAATGCATCAACAAGGTTATTGAACTATCAACAAATTGGTCAAGGACAACATGTTGTTTTAATTCATGGCTTATTTGGCAGCTTGGAAAACTTAAATATGGTTGCCAAGATTTTGGCTAAACAATACTGTGTTACCAGTGTTGATGTAAGAAACCATGGTAATTCCTTTCATCAACAAGGCATGAGTTACGAAGATTTGGCGCAAGATATTATCAACTTGCTTGATGAATTAGCAATTGAACAATGTCACCTGCTTGGTCACTCCATGGGCGGCAAAATTGCCATGCAAGTAGCATTAACTAATAACACAAGAATTCAAAGCCTTATTATCGCTGACATTGCACCTGTTAAGTACCCCGCCCACCATCAAAGCATCATTGAAGGGTTACAAGCAATGAACATAGAACAAGTCACTAGCCGTAAGGAGGCTGATAATCAATTAGCGGCATATGTTGACGATGCAGGTGTTAGGCAGTTTTTACTGCGAAACCTAACTACCAACGCACAAGGTGAATTTCATTTCAAATGTAGTTTAGACAATATAGAGCAAGGTTATCCACAAATAATGGCGTCATTAGAAAGCCCAGCTAACCCTAAATTTATGGGGAAAACACTCTTCATTAAAGGCGGTAACTCAGATTATATTTTATCAGCACATCAAGGTGTTATCACAACGCTATTTCCCAATGCAAAAGCCAAAGTCATACAAGGTGCAGGTCACTGGTTGCATGCAGAAAAAACCATTGCCTTTAATAAAGTAGTGACGGATTTTCTAACACGCTAGTTCCTTTATCAAACGGTTTTGATAAGGATCAATTAACTCCTCAAGGATATTAGCTAAAATTTTTGACCCTAACCATCGTGAAAGTAAATGAGTTTATGTTAACACTATGCTATAGTGCCGCCAATTTTGAGGTATGGGTCATTTAGTTAGAAAATAAATATGCTGGCAGAACATTTAGAGCTGATAGAAGCTATCGGTCTTAATTTATTTTTTCTTTTTATTTTTGGTTTTATTGGCTTATCCATTCATGATGTGATGAACAAAAATGATGTCCCCAAAATGGGCAAATTAGTCGTTTATTTTGTACTGTTTTTAGGCTGTACTGGCTTTATTGCAAAGGGCATTATTCAATTTGTCTGGGAAAGTCAGGGAGTTGGATAATGGCTAAAGAAGTAACAGATTTAACCACCATTGATTTATTTCATGATGAAAAGCGGCCCGGCAGACCAAAAACAAGCCCACATTCTCGTGATGTGCAAATTAGAATTAATAAACGCAACCAAGTAAAAAGAGATAAAAACAAAGGTTTAAAACGGGTTGAATTTAAAATACACCAAAACCTGTTTGAAGAATTAGAAGGCATGGCTAAAAGCAAAGGCATTAGCCGTAGCGAATTAATTGAAATGCTTTTGATAAAGTCATTAGCAAAAGAAAGTAATTAATTAAAAAATTAAATTGAAGTGAAAAGGTAAATTTCCATGGCAATCGTAGGTTTATTCTTCGGTAGTGATACCGGCAATACTGAAGCAGTCAGTAAAATGATCCAGAAAAAACTGGGTAAAAAAATGGTTGATGTTAAAGACATCGCTAAAAGTACCAAAGAAGAAATCGCTGAGTTCGATTTACTTATTTTAGGTATCCCAACTTGGTATTATGGTGAAAACCAATGTGATTGGGATGACTTTTTACCTGATCTTGAAGAAGTAGATTTTACTGATAAATTAGTCGCTATTTTTGGTTTAGGCGATCAAGAAGACTATGCGGAATATTTTTGTGATGCTATGGAGCCATTACGCGATATTGTCGAGAGTAAAGGTGCTATTGTTGTGGGCAGCTGGCCAACAGAAGGCTATGAATTTGAAGCCTCAAAAGCATTAATTGATGAAAATACCTTTATTGGTTTATGTATTGATGAAGATAGACAACCAGAGTTAACTGATGAGCGTGTGACAAAATGGGTTAACCAGTTAAACGATGAAATGTGTTTAGCTGAACTGGCTTAAACCTTAAAAAATATAAGGTTATATCCTTGTTAAAACCACAATAAAAGCTCATTAATTGGGCTTTTGTGCTTTTTATAGCAAAATAATCACTAAATAATGAAACTAAGGCTTTAACCTAATCACTTAAGCCCCTATACTTTTATTTTTATCTTTATTACCTTATTTAGAGAATTTAACTACATGGCAGATCAAAACGAAGAACTAAAAAGAGCCGGACTAAAAATCACCCTGCCTCGTATTAAAATATTAACTATTCTACAGCAGCCACAAAATCAACATATTAGCGCTGAGGATGTCTATAAAATTTTGCTTGAGCAGCATGAAGAAATTGGCTTAGCCACGGTTTATCGTGTACTAAACCAATTTGACGACGCTGGTATTGTCACTCGCCATCATTTTGAAGGTGGAAAATCAGTCTTTGAATTGTCACATAAGAAGCATCATGATCACCTTGTCTGCTTAAAATGCGGTAAAGTTGTCGAATTTGAAGATGAAGTTATCGAGCAGAGACAATCAGATATTGCTAAATCTCACAATATAACCTTAACCAACCATAGCTTATACTTATATGGTGAGTGTGAAGATAAAAGTGCATGCGAAACATACCGTAAAGCAAATTTATAGTATTACCCTAAACCATTCATCAAAAAGCATTAATTATTATTAATGCTTTTTTTTTGCTCATTAGTTAATTTTCCTCTGCCATCACTTGCCTTCGACGTGTTCAACATGAATAATACAATTATATAGCAAGATAAATTTTCATTACTAATGACTATGATAAATAAGCTTTTCTCGACCTTCTTGATCACCATGTTTGCTTTGACTAGTTTATCCTTGTCCGCAAAACAAACACCAAGAACCGCACTTGTTATTGGTAACAGTGACTATCAAACTTCTCCTTTAGTAAACCCTGTCAATGATGCTAAAGACATGGCAAAGGTTTTGGAGCAGGCTGGATTTAAAGTCAGTCTCATTATTAATGCTTCACAAAGAGAAATGGAAAGATCCGTCAGAAAATTCGGTAAAAAACTTCGACAAGGAGGAGCCGGCTTATTCTATTACGCAGGTCATGGTATACAAGTTAAAGGCAGAAACTATCTTGTGCCGATAGATGCGGAGATTGAGACTGAATCTGATGTCAAATATGAAGCTGTCGATGCAGGGCTTATCCTAGGAAAAATGGAAGATGCTGGTAACGCTTTAAATATTGTTATCTTAGATGCTTGTCGAAATAACCCCTTTGCTAGAAGCTTTCGCTCAGCCGATAGAGGCCTTGCCAGAATGGATGCGCCTAAAGGCTCTTTAATTGCGTATGCAACCTCTCCTGGCTCAGTTGCAGCTGATGGCAACCAAGGCAATGGGGTTTATACTAAACACTTGATCAAACACATTAAGAATTCAGGCTTAACAATTGAACAAGTGCTGAAAAGATCCCGTATAGCCGTTGCTAAAGAAACAGGAAACGCCCAAATACCGTGGGAATCTTCATCATTAATGGGAAATTTTTATTTTTATCCGCAGGAGAATAATAAAACCGCTTTAGTTGCTTCTGTGTCAACTTCTTCACCGCGGGTAAATAAAATAAATTACGAAGAAGAAATGTGGTTATTGATTAAAAACTCTAGCAACATCAAAGATATTGACTCTTTTCTCTCTTCATATCCCAATGGACAGTTTGAGCAGCATGCTAGGTTAAAGCGCAACCAATTGCTCCACCAACAAAGCAATAAAACTGAAAAAGCCAACTTACCAAAAACAACTCTTAATTTCGCCACTAATGAGCTTAAAGTAACGCACTTTAGGTTTTTTTCTGCCAATGAAACTGTGCCTGCCGTAGAAGATACCGTATATAAAAAGCAGTTCAACCAAGAGTCAACCTCTCGAATTTGGACAGAGCTCAGAGTACAAAACTTAAAATATAACCAAAGCTCACAAAGTCACAAAATGAAGTGGGTGTATTATGAAGCAGATGGTAGCGTCAGCGGTAAAATGGAAAAAGACTTTACCATCAGTGCAAGCACACCTTATAAACGCGTTAGCAAAGGCTGGGGGTGGAAAACACCGGGAAATTGGCGTCCTGGTCGCTATAAGGTAAAAGCTTTTATTGATGATATGGAAGTTGGCGAGCAATTTTTCACCATTGCTCAAGCCAAAGAAAGCTTTGCATTGAGCTCAATAAAGTTTTTTGAAAGCGATGATGATGCTCCCGATTCTAAAGATAGAGAATTCTCTAATAACTTTGAGGTGACTAAAGCGAGAAAGATTTGGACCGAAGTTAAAATTAAGAATTTTCGCTATAAAGAACAAGCCCACGAGCACGACGTGAAATGGGTTTACTACAAAGCAAATGGTGAAATTGATACCACATTAAAAAGTAAGTTTAACGTCAAAGCACAATGGCAAAATGCATGGACACAAAAGGGCTGGGGCTATGATAAACCCGGTAACTGGTCTCCTGGGACTTATAAAGTTAAAGTGTTTATTGATGATAAGGAAGTCGCTGAAGACAGCTTTACCATGAGTCATATTAATGAGGACTACGAGTTTACCAGCTTAAAATTCTTTAGTGCGGGGGATAAAGCACCTGAGCATAAAGATAAAGAATATGGCAATAGTTTCGCTAAAAGCGACACGGCCAGAATTTGGGTTGAGCTTAAAGTCAAAAATCTACAGTATGAAAACAAAAACCATGAGCATGATGTTGAGTGGACTTTTTATAAACCCGATAACTCTATTGAAGGAACAATGCAGGCTAAATTTTCGATTAAATCCGATTGGAAAAGTGCTTGGATCCACAAGGGCTGGGGCTATAAAACAACAGGAAACTGGAAAAAGGGTACTTATCGTGTCACTGTTGCCATTGATGGTATTGAAACCGATCAGCAAACCTTTGAGATAAATTAAAATTAGCGACAATTTGTAGCCAGCTTATGACTCTTGCATTAAAAATAATTCCCCCCATACAACTTATTATTTCTGCAGGCTTAATGTATGGTTTGGCTAAATACTTTCCCCAATATCATTTTGATTTATCATTAGGCTTTGCCATTGTTATTTTATTAATACTCATGGCTAGCGTTATTGGTATATTGGCGCTTTATGACTTTCATAAACACCAAACAACCTTTCACCCACATACACCTGAAAAAACCAGTACCGTCGTCGATAGCGGCCTCTTTGCTTATTCTAGAAACCCTATGTACATTTCCTTGGTACTGCTTTTATTAGCAGTGGCAGTCTATTTACAAAACTACACTAGCTTTGTCATGTTGCCACTTTTTATTTGGTATTTAACTCAGTTTCAAATTATTCCTGAAGAGAAGATGCTTAATAAACTTTTCCCCAATGAATATCAAGCCTACTGTCAAAAAGTACGTCGTTGGCTATAAGCTCCGCGCAAGAAAAACTGCGGATGACGAAGTTAACTCTTCCATAATTTACCTTCGCCACTTTAAACTCATAACGGGTAATTTTTTAAGCCTTTTTCAAATAACTCGCAACTAAGACAATGCGTGTGCCATTAACTTTTCCTTCAATATGTTCAGGATTTTCAGTTAATGAAATACCACGTACCATGGTGCCTTGCTTAGCGGTGAAATTAGCCCCTTTTACTTTTAAGTCTTTAATCAAGGTAACATTATCACCGTCTTGTAGTTCGGCGCCATTACTATCACGAGTAGGTCCATTTGACTGAGCAGCAGCAATGCCTTGCTCTGCCCAAGTTCTAACCTCATCTTCTAAATAAATCATCTCTAACGCATCTTGCGCCCAGCTTTCGCTAGAAAGTTTATGCAACATACGATATGACATTACTTGTACAGCAGGCTCTTGATTCCACATACTGTCATTTAAACAACGCCAATGATTGATATCTAATTCACTGTCACCATCAATTTGGCTTTGGCAAGTTTTACAAAGATAAACACACTGCTGCGCACTGAGATCACTTGTCGGTGGTACAGGATAAACCGCAAGCTCATCTGTTGCTGTACATAATTCACAGCTATTATTACTACGTTGCTTTAATGCTTGTTCGCTAGGCATGATTGTTCCTAATATCATTAGAATGAGTTCAATTTTTAATGGTCGGATTATACAGCATTTTGCCATAACCTCTGCAAGTAAATGAATCATGCGGAGTAAAACATATTTTTCTTTCGAAAATTTGATTAATAAAACTATTCCCCATGAATTTCAACAGCATTTACTATGCTTTCAATAATCACGCTAAACAAAACATCTATAAAGTAATTGCCTCACTTTTCACCTAACTCCCATGTAAATAAAATATGGCTCTTTTACTCATGGTGAATTAAGAATAAAAACAGGTAAAATTATAACAATAAAATATCAAACATTAATCATTCTTATTTTCAACAAGTTAAAATTATCTGCTTTATTATTTAGTAAATTACCAAAACAGTTCCATATATATGGTCTAAACTTAACCTTTGCTAGCTAAAAATGATGCTTAAAACTGGCAATATTTCCAACACGAAAATGGATAATCTAACGTATATTGAGGTAAACATATGCAAGCCTACGAACATATACTAGTGGTTATTGACGAGCAAAACTTTGTTACTAAAGCCATATCTAAAGCAGTAAACCTTATTGATCGGACTCACGGACAAATTAGCCTTTCATTGTTAGAAAGTCCCTCTGTGATAAACAGAATTTTTCCGTTTTTAAATACTGAGCATATGCATAAAACTGAAGCATTGATTGAGGAAAAAACAGCTAAGTTGCAATTACTTATTAAGGAGTTAAGTGCTAAAGGAGTTGCGATCAATCCAGAATTATTTACCTGTAAATCTCATAGTAATATTTTGACTCTTGTTAATGAAAAAAACATAGATACTGTCTTTATTGCTGCTTCAAATCATAATTTAGTTAAAGGTTACCACCCAAGAGATGTCATTTCTTATTTGATAGGTCAATGCCACGCCCCGTTATTTATAGTAACAGATCATAAATGGGCACCAAGTGGTCATATATTATCTGCAGTTGAACTTTGCACCGAAAAACCTGAGCACCAAATGTTAACTAAAAAGGTTTTAGAAGAGTCGGAACATTTAACTCAATTACTTAATGGTGATTGCCATACTGTAGATTGCTATTTTGGTGAAAGTATTGATATGTCATTTAAAATTACTAACACAGAGAGAAATCAAGATATTCACCTATCTCTGATGAAAAAACATTGCCATGATTATCACTTACCTTATGAGAATGTTCATTTATCTTTAGAGCTTCCGGAGCGCGCCATTGAGCATTTATCTAAAGAAATTGATTCAGAGCTAATTATTCTCGGTGATTGTGGGCATAGAGGCTTGTTATCTACATTATCAACCCATGTTTCAGAAGAAGTATTAAACCATGTAAATTGTGATTTATTGGTACTTAAACCATAAAAAAACAAGGTTTGATTACTGATGATACTTAGTTGTCTTGTCTGGGCTTCATATTTTATCAAGGAGTTATTTGCTATTAACCTAGCATTACTTATCCTGACTATAGACAAAACTCCCCTGCAATGATAAAACCTTGCCATATAATTATTATAATTAGGCGCAAGTATGACCCCAACAAATACAACAAGCTCAAACACTTCTCTCTTTTCAAAACTAACATCTTTAGGCTTAGTGCCACAAATCATCATTGCCATCGTGCTAGGTACACTATTGGCAGTAATTAGTCCTGATGCCGCTAAATCATTTTCAATGCTTGGTAGCTTATTTGTAAGCGCACTTAAAGCGGTAGCGCCTATTTTGGTATTAGTCCTTGTTACCTCAAGCATTGCCAACCAAAAAATAGATAGCGACGCAGAATTAAAACCTATTATTGGTTTATACTTTATTGGTACGCTCAGCGCCGCATTTATTGCGGTAGTACTGAGCTTTTTATTTCCAACCAGCTTAACACTAGATTTAGCTGGAGCCACTGCTAATCCTCCACAAGGCTTAGGAGAAGTATTATCTAACCTTGCTTTTAAAGTTGTTGAAAACCCTATCAGTGCTATTGCTAATGGCAATTTTATTGCTGTGCTAGCTTGGGGACTTGGCTTAGGCTTTTCCTTAAAACATGCAAATAGCAGCACTAAATCAACAGTGCATGATTTTAGCAACGCAATTTCTAGCATAGTAAAAATTGTTATTCGCTTTGCGCCATTAGGCATATTTGGCTTAGTTGCCAATACCATAGCTACCACAGGCTTTAGCGCTTTAGCACAATACAGTCATTTAGTGGCCGTTTTACTAGGAGCCATGCTGATTATTGCCTTAGTCATCAATCCTTTAATTGTGTTTGTTATTATGCGAAAAAATCCTTATCCATTAGTATTTACCTGTCTTCGCGGCTCAGGGATCACCGCTTTTTTCACCCGTAGCTCTGCGGCTAACATTCCTGTGAACATGGAGCTTTGTCGACGATTAGAGCTACATGAAGACACCTACTCTATTTCAATTCCTTTAGGCGCAACCATTAATATGGCTGGTGCAGCAATAACCATTACCGTGTTAACGCTTGCTGCAGCGCACAGCTTACATATAGAGGTTGATTTTAGTACGGCAATACTACTTTCAGTTGTTGCTTCTATATCAGCCTGTGGTGCTTCTGGTGTGGCTGGGGGCTCATTATTATTAATACCCTTAGCGTGTAGTTTATTTGGTATTAATAATGATATTGCCATGCAAGTTGTCGCTATTGGCTTTATTATTGGCGTTATTCAGGATTCAGCCGAAACCGCCTTAAACAGCTCTACGGATGTAGTGTTTTCAGCCGCAGCCTCACATCATTTAACTAAGAAACTAGACTAGGCGCATGCTAGTAAAGCTGCAATCTGCAATTATTGATGCCAAGCTACAGTTAAGCTTGGCTCGCTTATTTCAGGTAAAGAGGCTTTAACGGTATATGCTTGACAGACAAAATAACCAATCGCAGCAACAAAAACATCATCATAATATAAAAAGGGTATGCGTCTACGCTGCCACGGCGGTATATTTAGCTCTTGGATTACTTTCTTTAAACTACGCGAGTGATTACGATAGTCAGGCAAACAGGTTGGATTATCATGTTTAAAACGAATAGTAACTTTTTGCCCTTGAGCGGGAGCTAATATTTGGTATTCACTCTCGTTTATAATCTGTCGATTACCGCTATATTCATCACTCGTAACAAAAACATTTAGTTTGCCTACATTATCAGGCAACTCAATGACTTCACTATCACAACTCAAATCGACTTCAACTTGCCAATAACTCACATCATTGAAATCTTCTGTTAGATAAATCGCGTCTTTAAAACGGCGAAAATAATGTTTCCCTACTTTAACCGCAGGATTTTTATCATTACTTGCACTTAATTGCTGATGCAATTGCGCTAATTGCTCTGTGCTAGGCATTAGACAATGATGCAAAGTTAAAAAATAACGAATTAAATTATTAAATCGAGGGGCTGATAATTTTTTTAAAGCTTTAACCGACAAGGCATACTCATCATATTGACAAACTTTTAAGTCTTCAACGGCCAATTCATCAAGTAATAACTGCCCTTCAGCACAATGTTCACCACTGCGATTAATGGTTGTCGCAATACTAGGCCAACGTTTGACTAATAATGGCATGATAGTATTTCGGATAAAATTGCGATCAAACTGGCTATCAAGGTTTGACTCATCTTCAACCCAAGTTAACCCGTATTTACGCGCATATTCAGTAATGTCTGCACGTGAAATATCAAGTAGTGGTCTCACTAATAAATCTTTCCCTTGTTGAACGGAGCTTGCCATCGACGATAGGCCCTTTAGACCTGAGCCTCGCTTTAAAGCCAATAAAAATGTTTCAGCCTGATCATCGCTATGGTGACCTGTCAGAATAACAGACGGTGATGTTGAAAGACTTTGCAATGCTGCATAGCGAGCATCTCTTGCTAGTGCTTCTAATGATTTTTGCGCTTGTGCTTGAACATTAACCTGACAAGTAACTAAGGGGAGGTTCATTTGCTGACATTGCTGCTCAGCAAAATTTTGCCACTGTGCGGCATTTTCACTTAATCCATGATTAACATGGCAGACCGTGATTGGATTCAGAAAAGATTTTTTTTGCTTTAATGAAGCTAAAGCATGAAGGAGCACTTGCGAGTCAACACCGCCACTGTATGCGACAATCAGTGGCATTTCAGCATATTTACTCATCGCACTAAGAAGTGCTGACTCAATAAGGCTCATAATATTGTAAATCGGGAGTTAACCCGACCGTTTAACAATAACCAAATGACATTAATCGATCATAACGTTTTTCAATTAACTGTTCTTTGTCTAAACCTTCTAGCTCAGTAAGATCGCGTTTAATCGCTTGTTTTAACATGGCAGCCATTTGGTCCATATCGCGATGTGCACCGCCTAAAGGCTCTTCAACAACATTGTCTATTAGCTCTAGCTCTTTAATACGTTGAGCTGTTATTCCCATGGCTTCTGCTGCTGTGGAAGCTTTTTCTGCGGTTTTCCAAAGGATAGACGCACAACCTTCAGGTGAAATAACTGAATAGGTTGAGTATTGCAACATATTCACTCTATCGCCGACACCAATAGCTAAAGCGCCACCCGAGCCACCTTCACCAATAACAGTACAAACAATTGGTACCGTTAAACGCGCCATTACCTTAAGATTACGCGCAATAGCTTCACTTTGACCACGCTCTTCTGCACCAATACCTGGGTAAGCGCCAGGGGTGTCAATAAAAGTAATAATAGGCATGTTGAAACGCTCTGCCATTTCCATTAACCGTAACGCCTTTCGATAACCTTCTGGACGAGGCATACCAAAGTTACGCTTTACTTTTTCTGCTGTCGAGCGACCTTTTTGATGACCAATAACAACGACTGGCTTGCCGTCTAATCTCGCTGTACCACAGACAAGAGCATTATCATCAGCATAAGCGCGATCGCCTGCCAACTCATCAAATTCGGTGAAAATACGCGGTAAATAATCAAGGGTATAAGGGCGCTGAGGATGACGAGCAACACGCGCAGTTTGCCAAGGGTCTAAGTTGGCAAAAATTTTCTGTGTTTGCTCTTTGTTTTTCTCACGCAGCTGACTAATTTGTTCTTCTAAATCAAGATCTAGCTCTTGACCGGTATTAACCAGCTCTAACTCTTCAATTTGTGCGTTAAGCTCAGCAATAGGTTGTTCAAAATCTAAAAAGTTTAATGACATAGTGTTCTCTGTACCTAATAATTCTTTGTTTAGGATCCGTTGTAAGTTAATCTAATGTTCAAATTTACTTAAACTGTAAGGTGACATTCTCTTCACCTAATAATTCTTTTAAATCATATAATAACACATCAGCAGGTGACACCCGCCATTGTACACCAAGTTCTAACATGCCACACGCTTCTTTGCGCTTATAAAATACTCTAACTGGGCAAGTGCCCTCTTTGTGTGGCATTAAAGTATGGGTAAATTGTTCAATAAAATCGGCTCCAACTTGGGCCTTGTCAACCTGTAAATCAAGAGAAGTAACGTAATTTTCTCTTGCATCAGCTATGGTCATGATATCTCGGGCGGTCATTGTATTACCTCCAGAGTAATCATCAAAGCTGACCTGTCCGCTACATACTAAAATTGCATCAGTTTCTAACAATTCAGCAAAGTTATCATAATCATCAGGAAATAAACGCACATCCATCCGAGCGCTTTTATCATCAAGCGTTACCAGCGCCCAACGACGTCCGCGTTTGTTTACTAAAACACGTACACCAATAACAAGGCCAACAGCAACAGCTTGCCTATCGCGACCTGTGGGCTGCATACCAACAAGACGGCTTGATGCATATTTTTTGATTTCAGCAAGATAACGGTTTATGGGATGACCTGTTAAGTAAAGACCTAGTGTCTCTTTTTCACCATCAAGCCATACTTCTTCAGGCCATTTCTTAACCTCTTTAAAGCTTTGACGAGAATCGGTTTGTTCATCGTTAATCAAACCAAATAAATCATTCTGTCCTAAGGATTCTGCTTTAGCATGTTGCTCTGCAGCTTTTATAGCTTCAGGTAATGTTTCAAATAATGCCGCTCGGTGAGGTAAATATTTCCCCTCTTTCGTTAACTTATACGTCGGACCAAGCGCATCCATGGCACCCGATTTAATAAGTTTTTCCAAAACACGCTTATTGGTTTTCTTTAAATCTAAACGCGCACAGAAATCAAATAAGTCTGTGAAAGGGCCACCGGTTTGTCGAGCAGCAATGATGGCTTCAATAGGCCCTTCACCCACCCCTTTAACCGCGCCGATACCATACACAATTTGATTATCATCATTTACGGTAAATTTATATTGACCCGCATTCACATCCGGGGGTAATAAATCAATGCCCATATTGCTACATTCATCAACAAGGGTAACAATTTTTTCGGTGTTATCCATATCCGCTGACATAACGGCCGCCATAAATGGCGCAGGAAAATGGGTTTTCATCCACAGTGTTTGATAAGAAACTAACGCATAGGCAGCCGAATGAGACTTATTAAATCCGTAGCCAGCAAACTTTTCAACTAAATCGAAAATTTTCATTGCTAGCTCGCCATCAACACCGCGATCAATAGCACCTTGCTCAAAACCTTCACGCTGCTTGGCCATTTCTTCCGGCTTTTTCTTACCCATGGCGCGACGCAGCATATCAGCCCCACCAAGCGAGTAACCTGCCAGTACTTGAGCAATTTGCATAACTTGCTCTTGGTATAAAATAATACCGTAAGTCGGCTCTAACACAGGTTTTAAGTCTTCATGTTGCCAAGTGGAGTCGGGATAACTAATTTCTTCACGCCCGTGTTTACGTTCGATAAAGTTATCAACCATACCCGATTGCAAGGGCCCAGGGCGAAACAAGGCTACCAATGCAATAATATCTTCAAAGCAATCTGGTTTTAGCTTATCAATTAGCGATTTCATACCGCTAGACTCTAACTGGAATACTGCTGTGGTTTGTGATGCTAATAACACCTTAAAGCTTGCTTTATCTTCAAGATCAATTGCAGCAATATTGATAGGCTCTTTGCCTGCTTTTATTAACTTTTCATCGGCCATTTCAATGGCCCATTGCAATATGGTTAACGTTCTAAGTCCTAAAAAATCAAACTTTACAAGGCCTGCATCTTCAACATCATTTTTATCAAATTGCGTGACTGGGTTTTTACCTTCATCATCACAATAAAGCGGCGCAAAATCGGTAATGGTAGTGGGAGAAATAACGACACCACCCGCATGCTTACCGGCATTTCGTGTTGTGCCTTCTAAAATTCGGCACATATCAATCAGATCTTTAACCTCACTGTCTTGTGCATAAACTTCAGGAAGTTTTGGCTCCTCTTCAAAAGCTTTCGCTAGTGTCATTCCCGGCGTTGGCGGGATGAGTTTTGAAATCCTATCCACAAAACCATAAGGGTGACCCAGTACTCGGCCAACATCTCGAATAACCGCTTTTGCCGCCATGGTTCCAAAAGTAATGATTTGTGACACCGCATCACGCCCATAAAGCTCAGCCACATGGTCAATAACTTCATCGCGCCTGTCCATGCAAAAATCGATATCAAAATCGGGCATGGATACACGTTCAGGGTTTAAGAAACGCTCGAAAAGCAAATCAAACTCAAGGGGATCAAGATCGGTAATATCTAATGCATAAGCTATCAGTGAGCCTGCACCAGAGCCGCGGCCTGGGCCAACAGGAATATTATTATCTTTACTCCATTGAATAAATTCCATGACGATCAAGAAGTAACCGGGGAACCCCATGTTATTAACAACTTCAAGCTCTACTTGTAATCGCTCATCGTAAGGCTTTCTTATCTCAGCAAAATTTTCAGCACTGATGTCAAATAACTGTTTTAATCGTTTTTCTAAGCCTTCTTTAGAAACCTTAATGAAATAGTCATTAATCTCTAACCCTTGGGTTGGGAAGTCTGGTAATACATATTCACCTAACGTTACCGTGACATTACAGCGCTTAGCAATCTCTACTGAATTAGCCAAAGCCTCAGGGATGTCATTAAAGAGCTCGCACATTTCATCTTCTGAGCGTAAATATTGCTCAACGCTGTAACGCTTAGGGCGGCGTTTATCATCTAAGGTGAAGCCATCATGTATAGCAACGCGTATTTCATGGGCATCAAAATCATCAGGAGAAAGAAACATCACCTCATTGGTGGCAACAACGGGTAATCCATGCTGGGTTGCTAAATCAACGGCTAAGTGCAGGTAGTTTTCTTCATCTGCTCTTCCTGTGCGGATCAGTTCAAGGTAAAAACAATCATGAAAATGCTGTTGATAAAAACTAACCATCTGTTCAACCAGATCGGTATTTCCCTTTAATAGCGCCTTACCTATATCTCCTTCCCGACCACCCGAGAGTAATATCAAGCCTGCTTTAAATTCAATCAGCCACTCTTTATCAATAACAGCCTTATTTTGTAGGTGGCCACGCATGTAAGCTTTAGAAATCAACTCAGTTAAGTTTTTATAACCAACATTATTAGTTGCAAGCACAACCAAGCGTGAAAATTCATCCCCTAATTCTTCACTTTGTACCCAAAAATCACAACCTATTATGGGCTTAATACCCGCGCCGTGAGCCGCATGATAATACTTGACCAAGCCACATAGGTTGGTTTGATCGGTTAATGCTAGCGCTGGCATAGCTAATGCTTCTGCCTTGGCAATAATTGGCTTAACTTTCTTTAAACCATCACACATCGAATAATCACTGTGCACCCGCAAGTGAATAAATTTAGGATCGCATAATGTAGCAGAAGCGTTTTCAGTCATGATTCTTGCCTTGCGCTAATACTTTAGCAACAGGTTTAAAGCTTTGGCGATAGCAGTCTAAGACACCATGCTCAATAATTTTTTCTAAATGCGCTTTAGTGGGGTAACCTTTATGCCTAGCAAAACCGTATTCAGGGTATAGTTTATCAAGCGCAATCATTTCATTATCACGAGCAACTTTAGCTAAAATAGATGCCGCACTTATCTCGATAACACGATCATCCCCTTTTACCACTGCTTGACTTTCAATTGTGCCCTGTTCACCAGTAAATGTAGGTGTGCGATTACCATCCACTAACACGTAGTCGGGCGTCACATCTAAGCCCTGTACAGCGCGCTGCATAGCAAGCATTGTGGCATGAAGAATATTTAACGTGTCTATTTCTTCAGGGCTAGCTCGACCTATTGACCAAGAGATGGCTTTCTCTTTTATTTCATCACTTAATAATGCACGTTTTTTCTCTGACAGTTTCTTTGAGTCCATCAAGCCTTCAATAGGATTATCAGGATCCAAAATTACTGCAGCAGTAACGACATCACCAACAAGAGGGCCCCGTCCTACTTCATCAACCCCTGCAATGCAGTAAGCGATGGGGTATTCAAATGCAGGGAAAGGTTTCTTAATTGACATAATGCTTAACGATGATTTTGTAATTCTAGCGGTAATAGCGCAATCACAGCTTTAGCTGATTGTGCACTTGCATCGCATCTTAATTGCTGATGAATGGCGATATAACTGTCGTTGAGCTGACTTTGATCTTGATATAAGCGCTCTTTTACTAAAGGAACTATATTATCAGAGCAGACTTCCTCTTGCAGTAATTCAGGCACCAATGACTTATTCATTAGGAGGTTTGGTAAAGAAAACCAGTTCAGTTTCACTAGCCATTTAGCCAGTAGATGTGTCAATTTATTAAACTTATAGCAAATAACCATGGGTCTTTTGATCAATGCAGCTTCTAACGTGACTGTACCTGATGCCATCAACAAACAATCACTTGCTGCCATCACCGTCTGGGTATTATCAATAATTAACTCGATAGCTAAATCTGGAGCGAACTCTGCTTGCAGCGCCCTAAATTGCTCAGCGCGTTTTTCACTCACCATGGGAGCGACTAACAGCAAGTTTTCATCCGCTTGTTGTAGTTTCTGAGCACTTTGAAAAAACGGCTCAAGTAAGCGAGATAATTCACCGCCGCGACTCCCTGGCATTAATGCTAAAATTTTTGGCGATGAAGGAAGATTAAGTGCCGTTCTTGCTTGCTGCTTATCACTGACCATAGGGATATCATCGGCTAATGGGTGGCCGACAAAAGTGCAAGGCACTTGATGCTTATCATAAAAAGCTTTTTCAAAAGGCAATAAAGATAAGACCATATCAGTGGCTTTAGCTATTTTAAAAATACGTTTTTCCCGCCATGCCCAAACGGATGGACTAACATAATGAACAGTTTTAATTCCATGCTTTTTTAACCGTAACTCTAGACCAATATTAAAATCAGGTGCATCAATGCCAATAAAAACATCAGGCTTATTTTCGGTAAAATAATTTACTAGCGATTTTCTAATATACAGTAAACGACGAAGGCGCCCTAGCACTTCAACTAGCCCCATCACAGCTAACTCTTCCATGGAAAATAAACTTTCAAAGCCAAGTTTTTGCATTTTAGTACCGCCAATGCCAACAAATTTGGCATTAGGGTATTTTTGTTGAAGTGATGATATTAAGCCTGCGCCTAAGGTATCACCTGAGTGTTCACCAACAACGATGGCAAACACAGGGCACTTAGCGGAAGTAGATAATGAGGAGTCTGTTACCATTGAAGTTAACGGATAATGCCGCGAGTTGAGTTTTTAACCGAATCGACAAATGCAGATAACTCTGGTGAGGAGTCTCCTTGTGAGTCGATTGCCGAAAGCGCATCTTCAATGGATAACTTCTTACGGTATACGCTTTTATAAGCACGCTTAATTGACATGATAGTACTACTAGCAAACCCACGACGCTTTAAGCCTTCGCTATTTAAACCAAAGGGCTTTGCCGGATGGCCTGATGCCATCACATAAGCTGGAATATCTTTTAATACCAAGGCATTGGCAGCAACAAAGCTGTGAGAGCCAATATGACAGAACTGATGAACACCAGACATGCCACCAATAATCACATGGTCACCAACATGGACATGGCCTGCAATTGAAGCATTGTTGGCCATAATACAATGATTTCCTACCATACAATCATGAGCCACATGAGTATAAGCCATAAATAAATTATGACTTCCAATCTGTGTCAAGCTATTATCTTGAATAGTACCTCTGTGTATAGTGCAACACTCTCTAAAGGTATTATTATCCCCAATAACTAGCTCTGTGGGCTCATTGTCATACTTTAAATCTTGGCAATCCTCGCCAATACTAGCAAATTGAAAAATTCTATTACCACGACCAATCTTGGTTGGTCCATTAATGACAACATGAGAGCTGATTTCACAATTATCGCCAATAACAACATTACTCGCGACATAAGTCCAAGGACCAATAGTGACATTTTCACCAATAATGGCGCCGGGCTCGATTATCGCTTGAGGGTGAATCATAAACTTACCTTACTTGGTGTACTAGACAGATAGCGCTACATTGCTCGACGAGCACACATAAGATCTGCCGAACAGACAACTTTACCATCGACTTTAGCTTCGCCATAAAACTTCCACATACCACGACGCTCTTTTATAAACTCGACATGAAGGTGCATAGTGTCACCAGGTAAAACAGGTTGTTTAAAACGTGCCTTATCGATAGAAGCAAAAAGATACATTTCTTTTTCATCACGGCCTTCTGTACTTTTAAAACCCAAAATGCCGGTAGCTTGTGCTAACGCTTCTAATATCAAAACACCAGGGAAAATAGCAACTTCAGGAAAATGACCAGTAAAGATCGGCTCATTTATTGTCACATTTTTAATAGCATGTAAAGATTTCCCTGGCTCATGATCAACGACCTTATCTACCAACAACATAGGGTATCTATGCGGAATTAGATCTTTAATTTCATTGAGCGAGATTGGTTTTTTAATAGTGTCCAAATGATTTATCCTTTCATTAGGTTGTGTTAACTATACGCAAGTAAGCTTCACAAAAGAGGTTGCGTTATGTAATTGTACAATTACCATTATTATTTTTATTATAGATAGTTTTATTTATTATTGAGTTGTTTTTCTAACTCTTTTACACGCTTAGACAATTTATCTAACTGCTTCACGCGTGCATTAGTTTTATGCCATTCCTTATTAGGCGTTGCTGGCATTCCTGAAGAATATACGTCAGCAGTGGTAACATTTTTTGTGACCATTGCCATACCAGTAAACACACAGCCATCAGCAATAGTGATGTGACCATTAATACCCACAAGCCCTGCAATAGTACAATTTTTACCAATAATGGTACTACCAGCAATAACACTACAAGCGGCCATCGCTGTATTTTCACCAATAACAACGTTATGAGCTATTTGAATTTGGTTATCGAGGATCACACCATCTTTGATTATGGTATCCTCAAGAGCGCCTCGATCGATCGTGGTGCTTGCGCCTATTTCTACTTGATCACCAATAACCACGCTACCTAGCTGAGGTATTTTATGCCACTTATAGTGCTCACTAACGGGCGCATAGCCAAAGCCATCTGAGCCAATAACAGTATTTGCTTGTATTAGACACCGCTGACCAATACTTACCTCATGGTATATGCTGATATTACTCCAAAGCTGAGTCTCGGCACCAATTTTAGCATTTTTGCCAATAAAACAACCAGCCCCAATAGTTACGTTATCACCCAGCTTTACTCCTGATTCAATAACAACATTAGCGCCAATATTGACATTTTCTCCTATCTGCACATTATCACTAATTACTGCACTAGGATGCACACCATTAGCTGACTTTGGTGTTTTATCAAGTAGATTAGCCAACAAGGCATAACCCATATAAGGATTATCCATGACCAATGCAGAGACCTGACATTCAGCAAGTGCCTGAGGTGAAAGAATAACTGCACTCGCCTGAGTCGACGTTAACTGAGTGACATATTTGCTATTGGCAAGAAAGGCCACCTGTCCTGACTTAGCAGTTGCAAGTGTCGCTAGACCAGAGATTTCACAATCTGCTGTACTAGCCTGATTTTTCACGACTAATTCAGCACCGATGTGCTTGGCTATATCTGCCAGAGTATAACAAGTCATTCTACTAAGTTACTTAAGCTTACTGACTTGTTCTACAACTTTTGAAGTGATGTTGTGATCAGGCTTTGAAAACATCACTGCTTGTTTTGAAAGTACTAGATCATAATCTTCTTTAGCCGCAATATTATCAACTGCTTGCGTTACTAAAGCGAAAAGTTTATTAGTCTCTTCATTTTTACGTTGGGCAACTTTTTGTTGGAACTCTTTAACTTTGACTTGGTAGTCTTGGTATAACTTGGCCATTTTTTCTTGTAATTCTTTTTTCTCTTTTTCACTCATTAAAGAGCCATTACGCTTCATATTTTCATCTTCGAAAGTTAAATCTTTTTGCAGCTGAGCAATGACTGCTTTTTCATCTTTAAACTCTGTTTCTAACGTTTGCATCAATGCTGCAGACTGAGGAATTTGATTAATAGCTTCTTGTACGTTTACTACCGCAATTTTTTGTTCAAAAGCCATCGCACTACTTGCTAATAGTAATGATGAAGCCGCAGCAGTGATAGCCATAGATTTAATAATTTTTTTCAATTTTTCGTCCTCTTTTTCTATTATTATTTGTTTCTCTCACTAACATTTAGTAAGCAATTAAAAAGTTTTTCCAATATTAAAGCTAAAGAAGGCGGTGTCATCATCTTCTTCTTCTTTAATAGTTTTTGCAAAGTTAAATATCATCGGTCCCATAGGGGACAACCATTGAATAGACAAGCCTCCAGAAGCACGAAAGCGTCCTATATCAGAGTAATCATCAAGTTTAGCCAGCTCTTCGGGTGCTAAGTCTTGATAATCAGCCATATCAAACTCAGTATCCCAAACATTACCTACATCAACAAAGAAACTTGTTCTAACACTGTTACTATAACTTTCATCTAAAAATGGCGTTGGTACAATTAATTCAATACCACCAACGGCAATAGCGTTACCACCAACTGAGCGAGGCGACACTTGAATGTAATCATGATCTGGGCCTAAGCAACAAGCGCCGCCACCAGTCGGGTTAGGTGTACCACCAAGTTGTGTTGGAAACCTATAAACAGCTCTTGGACCGACCGTATTATTTTCAAAACCACGCAGGGTATCTGAGCCACCCGCACGGAAGTTTTCCCAAAAGGGTAATAATTGATCATTACCATTTACATCGCCATAACCATTACCATAACCTAATTGTAATCGAGTTAATACTGTCCAACGTTGATTACGCGTTAATGGGAAATAAAATTTTGTATCTAAATTTATTTTAAAATACTGTACATCCGAAGTATTGGGTGTTGTCATTTTAAAGGAAAGACTTTGTTGTGACCCAGCTGTAGGAAATGTACCACGATTCAAAGTAGACCTTGAAATACTGGCACTCACATCATAATTTCTAAATGGTGTAAGTGTTCCTGGATTGTTAGGATCTGAATGCAAATCATAAAAAGTCTGAATTTGCTCATAAGTCTCTAACGAGGTAATTTCATTGTGTTTAAAGCCAACACCGAACCCTAAACGAATATATTCATTGATAGGAAAGCCCCAATTAAGCCCTACGCCATAAGTTTTATTGTTGTAATCTTCTAGGTTAGCACTACCAGCATCAAACGCTTGATAAAAAATTTGCCCGCCAAGAGATACTCCATCAACAGTAAAATAAGGATCCGTATAAGAAACACTGGCACTTTTTGAGTAAGTATTTGTATTAATACTAAAGCCAAGACGATTACCTGTACCTAAAAAGTTATTTTGTTGTATGCCTGCGTTTAGACTTAAGTTAGTTGAATCACCATAACCAACACCCGCGGTGAATGAGCCAGATGCTTGCTCTTTAACTGTAAAGTCAACATCAACTAAATCTTCTTCACCTGAAATTTGTTTGGTTTCAAATTCAACCGTTTCCATATAAGGTAATCGAGATAAACGTGCTTTTGAATGTTCAACTAAACTATTCGATAGCCAAGCTCCTTCCATTTGTCGCATTTCACGACGCAATACTCTATCAGCCGTAACGTTATTGCCACTAAAATTAACCTTATTAACATATATGCGTTTACCAGGATCTATCGAAATAGAAAGTTTCACCGTATGATCGTCATCATTAATATCAGGGATTGTGGTAACTTTCGGGTAAGCATAACCAAAGCGGCCTAAAAATTTACTGATAACCTCTTCTGTATAGGTAACCTCTGCGCCGTTATAAAGGCTATCAACTTGCAGTGGATTTATTGCACGAATTGTTTTATCAAAACCAGCCATATCACCAATAAAATCAACTTCAGATATTGTATAGGTTTCGCCTTCAGTAACATTTAAAGCGATGTAAACAGACTGCTTATCAGGCGTCATAGAGACTTGAGTTGAATCCACTTTAAAGCGTAGGTAACCACGGTCTAAATAGTAACTATTAATAGTTTCCATATCACCTTGTAGGGTTTGCTTTTGATACCTATCTTGCGACATAAAGTCCCACCAAGGAGAATCAAAAGTTAATTCAATTTTATCGAGCACTTGAGCATCAGTAAAAACTTCATTGCCGATAATATTAATTTGTTTAATCGCAGCAGCATCACCCTCAGTGAACTTAAACTCTAAGTTCACTCTATTACGAGGTAAATGAGTTATGGTTGTCGTAACATCAGCATTATATTTACCAACACTGTGATAAAAATCTTCCAACCCCATCTCAATACCTGAAATAACAGTGCGATCTAAAGTTTCACCTACGCGAATATTACTACCGTCTAGGCTTTCAGTGAGCTGTTCATCTTTTAAGTCACTATTACCCTCGAAAGTAATTTCACTGATCGTTTCGCGCTCTCTGACGCGATAGATTATTCTATTGCCATCACGATAGACACGAATATCATTAAAGTGACCTGACTTATACAAGGCTTTAATAGATTGAGAAATTCTAAATTGGTTTAATTTATCACCAACATTAAATGGAATATGTGTTAATGCGGCACCTAAAGCAACACGTTGTAAACCCTTTACTTCGATATCTTCAACCTGAAACTCTTCGGCTGCTTGTGCTGTTGTACCTAAAGCACCTAATAATAAGGCAAAGGCTATTTTTTTAATTATCATAAATATTTACTTTGTTACTTCTTTTATTACTGTAAAATTTTAATGTGCTAATTTCGCCATGATTTTATAGGCTACCCTATCATCTAACTTAAGCTGCTTTCCTGTCAAAAGCTGTTTACGCTTATTTACCCTAATACCCGAGTAAAATCATTAAACAAGGCAATACTCATTAACGCTAATAAAGCGAGTGCTCCAAACTTAAATCCAGCCTCTTGAATATTTTCAGGTACAGGCTTTCCTGTTAAAAGCTCTATAAGATAATAGAGTAAGTGCCCGCCATCAAGTACTGGAAGTGGTAAAAGGTTAATTATTCCTAAATTAATACTTATTAAGGCTAAAAAGCCTAAAAAGTAAACAAAACCATAACCTGCACTATCCCCTGCTCCTTGAGCAATAGCAATTGGGCCACTTAAATTTTTCACCGAAACATCACCAGTAATTAATTTACCGATCATATCGAAACTTAGTACCACCAAATTCCATGTTCGGACAAAGCTCTCTTTCAACGCCGAAATAAATCCATAAGATAGCTCAATCTTGTATTCGTTCGGCCAATCATCAGCCTTAGGAGAAACGCCAAGGTAACCAACAAGTTTACCCTGACTCTCTAGACCCTTCGGCGTTATTAATAAGTGTTCTTGCTTTCCTGAACGCTCAATTATCAGTGAAACTTCTTGGTCAGCAAAGTCTTTAATTTTTTTAGAAAAATCAAGCCAACCTTGTGCCAGTGCTTGATCATTTAAGGCCATAAGCGTGTCACCTACTTGCAAACCTGCTTTTTCTGCAGGACTATCAGGCGCAACTACCGCAATTTCATTATGTACCTTAGGTCTAAACGGTGTAATGCCTAAACTTGTCAACGCTGACTCTTTCTCAGGAGCATACTGCCAGCCTTCAGTATTTAAAATATGAGTGCTTACATATTGGCTATCAGCAGACTTTGTTTTTAATACAATGCTGTCACTACCAATTTCACCGACTAGCGCTAAATTAACATCTTGCCAATCTCGTGTTTTTTTTCCTGCAACCTCAACAATTTCAACATTATTAGGTACTTGAGCTGTAGCAACAATCGAATTCGATATGATATCACCAATAACGGGTTTAATACTCGGCACACCGATTAGAAACATTAAATAAAAGGCAAAAATTGCAAAGGCAAAATTAGCAAAAGGCCCCGCAGCTATAATAGCAATACGTTGATAAACCGACTTAGCGTTAAAAGTTTTATGCTTATCATGCTCTGCAACTTCATCAACACGCTCATCAAGCATTTTGACATAACCGCCCAACGGGATCATTGCAACGACATACTCGGTGCCATCATCTGCTGTTTTGCGCCATAAAGCTTTACCAAAACCAACCGAAAATCGCTCGACTTTAACACCGTTTTTACGTGCTACCCAAAAATGACCATATTCATGCACGGTCACTAAAATGCCTAGTGCAATAACAAATGAAGCCAAATTCCAAATAAAATCAAACATTATACTTCTAGATCCTTAGTATCAACTGGCGCATTTTGTGTAATGAAATTTGCTAACACTAAACGTGCAAATTCTCTAGCGCGCTTATCTAAGGAAATAACCTCATTTAAATTACCTACCTGTTCTGAGACAAATTTATTCACAGAAGTTTCATTTATTTTGTAAATATCGGTAAATTTAATGGTTTTGTCTAAAAAAGCAGCAACAGCAATTTCATTAGCGGCATTGAGTGCGGTACAAGCTGCTTGTCCCATTTTGCAAGCATCAATGGCCAGTTTTAAATTAGGGTATTTTTTATAATCAACCGCTTGAAAATCAAAAGACGCCGTAGTAAAAAAGTCTAACGGCGCTACGCCTGACGTTATACGTTCAGGGTATGCTAATGCATGAGCGATAGGGGTTCGCATATCTGGATTACCCATTTGCGCAATAACAGAGCCGTCCTGGTATTGCACCATGGAATGTATAGTACTCTGGGGATGCAGTATCACTTGGATATCCTCAGGGTCAACATTAAAAAGCCATTTAGCTTCAATAAACTCCAACCCTTTATTCATCATGGTGGCTGAGTCTACCGAAATTTTTCGTCCCATATCCCAATTAGGGTGAGCACAAGCTTGCTCGGGCGTTACTTGCTCAAGCTCACTTTGTTGCCAAGTTCTAAACGGGCCACCTGAGCCTGTTAATAATATTTTACTGATACCATTTTCAGCTAATTGACATTGGCCGACACGTTGCTGCTCTTGCCATGGCAAGCTTTGAAAAATGGCGTTATGCTCGCTATCTATGGGTAATAACTCAGCTTTAGACTTTTTCATTGCATCAATAAAAATTGCCCCAGAGGTCACCAATGCCTCTTTATTAGCAAGTAGCACACGTTTTCCTGCCCTTACTGCTGCTAATGTTGGCATTAAACCAGCTGCACCAACGATAGCCGCCATAACCGTATCAACTTCAGGCGACTCCACTAATTCAACCAAGGCATCCGCGCCCGATTTTACTTCAATGTGCTCAAGCTGTTCGTTCGCTAGCTTGGTGATTAACTGCTGAGCATGGAGTTTAGAAACTAATACAACCGTTTGAGGTGTAAATTCAAGGCACTGCTGAAATATTTTATCCACACTTGCATGCGCAGATAAACTTACGATTTGATATTTTTCAGGATGTAAACGCACAACATCTAAAGTACTTTCTCCAATAGATCCCGTAGAGCCCAAAATAGATAATTGACGTTTAGCTTTGCTTATAGTTACATTATTGTCGGACACTTTACCTACCAACCAAATAATACATAGCAAAGAGCAAAAATAGGCGCTGTCGCAGTTAAGCTGTCAATTCTATCTAAAATACCGCCATGTCCAGGCAAAATAGAACCGCTATCTTTAACACCGGCTTGGCGTTTGAACATACTTTCATTGAGGTCGCCAAGTACAGATACCGTAGTAATTAACACTGTCACTAATAGTACCGTAGTGACTTGGCCACTAGTCCAATTAAGTTGATAGGCTGCAACGGCAATAAGGATACAAGCTGAAATAATGCCTCCTAAGAAGCCTTCTATCGTTTTTCCTGGGCTAACATTGGGCATAAGCTTATGTTTGCCAAAAGCTTTCCCGACAAAATAAGCCCCAACATCAGCGCTCCACACCATTAAAAATAAAAACATTAACAATTGAGCACCATGGTAAGGGTCTTCACCATAGCTATTGCTACGAATAACTACAAAAGCTAGCCAAGTTGGTACTAATGTTAGCCAGCCAAATACCCCACGAATTGAGCGGTGACTTGACCAAAAATTGCTGTATTTAGGATAAGCGAACATTAGCACAGCGGCAACCATCCACCAAGCAACTGAAAGCCAAAGTAAAATCATGGCATAATCATGCAATTGCTTAGCTGCTAACCACATGTTTTCAGGTGACAAAATAAGCCAAACAAGCGCAATCAAAACACTAGTTATAATAACAAAAATGCTGCGGCGCGTTTTGGTAGCAAAGCCCATAAGTGGCCCCCACTCCCATGCGCCAATAGCAATAATGGCCAATAATAGAGCGGCAAAGTAGTTTAAAGGCAAATAAAAAATTGCCGAAATAGCTGCTGGCGCTAAGATTAATGCGGTAATTACTCGTTGTTTTAGCAAGTTGTTTCCTTTTATTGTAATTGTAAGTTTTAAGCGGCAAGTTTTAAGTTATAGTTTGTTTTAACGCTCGCTTATCTACTCATCTTTTTTTATTGTGAAGCTTTTAACTTGCCTCTTTACATTATTTATTTGCGATCTGCTCGCCTGTTTTACCAAAACGTCGCTCTCGCTGATCAAAAGTATTTATCGCCTGTTCAAATTCACTCTCATTAAAGTCTGGCCATAACACTTCAGTAAAATAAAACTCTGCATAAGCTGCTTGCCATAATAAGAAGTTGCTGATGCGAAAATCACCACCTGTTCGGATCAATAAATCTAAAGGAGGTAATTGAGCTAAACAGGTATGCTCATGCAGTGAGTTTTCATTCACATCATCAAGTGCAAGTTCATTATTTTTTACTTGATTAGCTAACGTTTTAGCTGCGTTAGCAATATCCCATCGACCGCCATAATTTGCCGCAATCGACAACACCAAGCCAGTATTTTCTGACGTAAGCTGCTCTGATTTAGCAATACTTTTTTGCAGTTTCTCTGAAAAGCGACTTAAGTCTCCTATCACTTGAAAACGAATATTATTTTTATGCAAGCGTTTAACTTCTTTGGTTAACACATACATAAACAAATCCATCAATACGCTGACTTCTTGCTCTGGGCGTTGCCAATTTTCGCTGCTAAAAGCAAATAAAGTCAGTGCTTCAACGCCTGACTTGCGTGCGCCTTTTACCACGGCTCGTACAGAATCAACGCCTGCTTTATGGCCAGTAACTCGGCTTTTTCCTTGTGCTTGTGCCCAACGGCCATTACCATCCATAATGATAGCAACGTGCTTAGGAATATTCTTGTCGTCACACTCAGGTGTAGTGCTAGTTGTCACTAGTCGCCCTTTTATTCACATAAACAGATAGACAAAAACGCCAGCGGGTAACAATAACCCAAACTGGCGTTCATACAAGAAATCTTTAGATTTCCATTAATTCAGCTTCTTTTTTTACTAATAACTCATCTACTTGTTTAACATAAGTGTCAGTTACTTTTTGAATACCCTCTTCCGCTTGATGATGCTCATCTTCACTGATTTCTTTTTCTTTTAATAAACTTTTAAAGTCTGAGTTAGCATCGCGGCGAATATTACGGATGGCAATTTTACCACCTTCGGCTTCACCACGAACCACTTTAACAAGATCTTTACGACGCTCTTCTGTTAAAGGTGGTAATGGAATACGGATCAATGTGCCGTTTGATTGCGGGTTTAAACCAAGATCTGATTTCATAATCGCTTTTTCTACTGCTGCAATCATTCCCTTATCAAAAACGGTAATTGAAAGGTTACGTGCATCAGGTACTGAAATATTACCTACTTGGTTTAAAGGCGTTTCCATACCATAGTAGTCAACGCTAATGTTATCTAACAATGACGCGTGAGCACGCCCTGTTCTTACTTTATTAAGGCTACTTTTTAATGATTCAATACTTTTTGCCATACGCTCTTGCGCGTCTTGAGTAATTTCATCTATCACAGTGTTTCTTCCTACAATAATTTAAATAATATCTATTTTAATAACTTTCAAAATAATGCTAACTGCTATTTTGTTATGACTGTACCTTCTGGCTGCCCCATAATAACGGCTTTAAGTGCACCAGGCTTATTCATATTAAAAACGCGAATAGGCATGTTGTGATCACGTGCCAGTGTAAATGCCGCTAAATCCATCACTTTCAATTCTTTATCTAGCACTTCATCAAATGTTAATTCGCTATAAAGTTCTGCTTCAGGATTTTTTACCGGATCTTCTGAGTAGATTCCGTCCACTTTAGTTGCTTTCAATACAGCATCCGCTTCAATTTCAATACCACGTAAGCAAGCAGCAGAGTCTGTCGTGAAAAATGGGTTGCCTGTTCCTGCAGAGAATATCACCACACGGCCAGATTTTAATAAACTTATCGCATTGGCCCAATTATAACGTTCACAAACACCCGCCAAATCAATCGCTGACATCAAGCGTGTATTAACAAAAGCACGGTGTAGTGCATCACGCATTGCTAAGCCGTTCATTACTGTTGCTAACATACCCATTTGATCACCAACAACGCGATTCATGCCGGCTTCAGCAAGGCCTGCACCGCGAAACAAGTTACCACCACCGATAACCAAGCCAACTTGGATATCCATTTCAACTAATTCTTTAATTTCTTGTGCCATGCGATCAAGGATTTTCGGGTCAATACCAAAGCCTTCCTCCCCCATAAGCGCTTCACCGCTTAACTTTAGAAGAATACGACGATATGTTGGTTTTGGATTGGTACTCATAAGACGAAATTTCCTATTTGGCTCGCTAAAAAAAGGCTAGGGTCAAAGACCGCGGATATTTTAGTACGTTTAAGCTATCCAAGAAAGCCTAAACTGAAAAAAGTCGCTGTTATTATGCGATTTAAATGTAAAGCATGAAAAAAGTGCATAAAAAAACGCCTACCTAGGTAGACGTTTTAATGTAATTCAAACTAGTTGGGCAAATAACAAAGCGCTTGAGCTTTTTTATCTTGGCCGCATATGACTATATATAACTAAGTAAAAAAGCGAATGCAATGATGTTATTTGTTCAAATAGGAAGAATTAAGCTTTAGCAGCAGCAATTTGTGCTTCTACTTCCGCAGCAAAATCTTCTTCTTTCTTCTCGATACCTTCACCAACTTCTAAACGTATAAAGTTAGATACTGTGATACCTTTCTCTTTAAGAACATCACCAACAGTTTTCTTAGGCTCCATGATGAAAGCTTGACCCGTTAAAGAAACTTCACCAGTGAACTTCTTCATGCGGCCTGTAACCATCTTCTCAGCGATTTCTTCTGGCTTGCCTTCGTTCATCGCCATTTCGATTTGGATGCGCTTTTCATTGGCAACAACATCAGCTGGAACGTCATCAGGCGTTAAGAACTCAGGCTTACTTGCAGCAACGTGCATTGCTATGTGCTTAAGTGATTCTGCATCACCTTCACCCGCAACAACAACACCGATAGTAGCACCGTGCTTGTATGACGCTAAAGTAGCACCTTCAACATAAGCTACGCGGCGAACATTGATGTTTTCACCAATTTTAGTAACAAGCGTAATACGCTCTTCTTCAAACTTAGCTTGTAAGTCTTCGATAGAAAGCTTTTCAGCAGCAGCAGCATCAGCAACCTTGTTAGCAAATGCTAAGAAGTTGTCATCTTTTGCTACGAAGTCAGTTTGACAGTTAACTTCAACTAATGCGCCATCTTTAATGATGATTTGACCTTCAGCAGCGATGTTACCTGCTTTTTTAGCCGCTTTAGCTTGACCGTTCTTACGCATATTCTCAATCGCAAGTTCCATATCACCGTCAGCTTCTTGTAACGCTTTTTTACAATCCATCATGCCCGCAGCTGTGCGTTCACGAAGTTCTTTAACCATTGCAGCAGTAATTGCCATGAGTTAATTCCTCAGTTTTCAGTTACCCCCAAATCAATCGTTATAGTCAACAATAAATCATGGGGATAAATAGTAAATTAGGTGTCATAAAAGCAATAGCTACTGGCAATTGCTTTTATGAGTAAACGAAATGTTTTGCTTAATTAATAGACTTTAAAGAATATTAATTATTCAGCTTCAACAAAACCGTCTTTTTCAGCTTGTACAACGATGTTTTGCTCACGACCAGAAATCACAGCGTTAGCTACCGCATCACAGTATAAAGTTACTGCACGGATTGCATCATCGTTACCAGGAACAATGTAATCAATGTTATCTGGGTTTGAGTTAGTATCAACAACAGAAATTACTGGGATACCAAGGTTGTTTGCTTCTTTAATAGCAATGTGTTCGTGATCGGCATCGATGATAAAGATAGCATCAGGTAAACCACCCATGTTCTTAATACCACCTAAGCTTTTATCAAGCTTTTCCATTTCACGAGTACGCATTAATGCTTCTTTTTTAGTTAAAGCTTCAAAAGTACCATCAGTGCTTTGCGATTCAAGATCTTTTAAACGTTTGATTGATTGACGAACTGTTTTCCAGTTAGTCAACATACCACCTAACCAACGGTGATTAACGAAGAATTGATCAGACTTGATTGCAGCTTCTTTGATAGCATCACTTGCAGCACGCTTAGTACCAACAAATAAAACTTTACCTTTTTTAGAAGAAACATTGTTAATGAAAGCTAATGCTTCATTAAACATAGGAACTGTTTGTTCAAGGTTAATGATATGAACTTTATCGCGAGCACCGAAAATGAATGGCTTCATTTTTGGATTCCAGTAACGAGTTTTGTGACCGAAATGAACACCGGCTTTAAGCATATCGCGCATTGAAACGTTTGACATTTTTTATCCTTTATGGGGTTAAGCGTTCATACACCCAATATGCACGACCCTTGTTGCTATAATAACAAAAATTGCTATTTAGCTGGGCACCCCGGCATATCTTATATAGATGCATGTGAGTTTATAATAAAATTGATTTTGCCTATGCAAAAACCAATCGATTTTGTTGTCGCTAAAAACAGCACTATTAATAACTTCCAAGAAGCCATAAACAGCAGCTAAAAATTTAGCGGGCACTTTATACCACAAAACAATACTTTTAACCAGATAAATAATTCACTGGGATAATTATCCTGTTCACGGTAAAATCACTTTATATGATTTGAATAATCACCCAAATTACATAAATTCTAGGTAAACAATGACTACACCCTTATCTTCGGAACAATCATCTGTTCAGCTATTTTTTCTTTACGATAGCCACTGCCCTTGGAGCTTTGTCACAACACCATTGGTCAATGAAATTCACAAAGCATTTCCTCAAATAACTTTAAACTTATGGCATAGCGCGCTTTTTTCATCATACAATGGCACTGAAGTATTGTTAAAAAAACAAGACATTAGAGACGTTGAACAATTAGCAGACATGCATTTTTCAACCAATTATCAACAAACACTTGAGCAAAGCAGAGACTCTACATTAGCGACAAACTTAATGACTTGGGCACAATTAAAAACGCCAAATCTCGCTTTGCCATTATTAAATGCCTTACAAAAAGCACATTTTGTTCAAGGGAATAGTTTAAAAAATCAAGACGATTTAGCAAAAATCATCGCCGAGCTAAAATTATCGCCACCTGCAAAAGTATTTAAAAGTGATAAACTTAGCAAAGATGCCCAAGAGCTGGTTGAAGAAGTCTTTGCATTACAAGAAATTATCGCCACTCAGGCCATCCCTGCTTTGCTACTTGCAATTGATGATGAACTCATTTTGCTTAACCATAATTTCTACTTAACACAGCCTGAAGCAATTGTTGAAGCCGTACAATTAGAATTAAATAAACACCACTTAAACGCTAACAACACGTAAAGAGAACTCCATGGCCATAAAAATCAAAAGCCAAGAAGAAATAGCTAAAATGCGCATTGCCGGACAACTAGCCTGTGATGTATTAGAAATGATTGCTCCTCATGTTAAAGCAGGTATTTCTACCGATGAATTGAATACGCTATGTGCTGAATATACCGACAAAGTACAAAATGCTATTTCAGCGCCATTAAATTATCACAACTTCCCAAAGTCTATTTGCACCTCTGTCAATCATGTTGTTTGCCACGGTATTCCTGACAGTACAGTATTAAAAGACGGCGATATCATTAATATTGACATCACAGTCATTAAAGACGGCTACCACGGTGATACCAGCAAAATGTTTCTTATAGGTGATGTGTCACCTGAAGACAATCGTCTTTGCCGTTTGGCACAAGAGTCTTTATATGTAGGGCTGAAAAAAGTAAAACCCGGTGCTGACTTTGGAGAAATAGGTACTGCCATTCAAAAATTTATTAAAAGTAAAGGCCGTTACTCTATTGTTAAAGATTACTGTGGTCATGGCATTGGTTTAGAATTTCACGAAGAGCCACAAATAGTGCATTACAAAAACAAGGCAGGTGAAAAAATGCGCGAAGGCATGTGTTTTACTATCGAGCCAATGATCAACCTAGGTAAAGCAAGCACTATTTTAGATAAAGATGACAACTGGACTGTGTATACCAGTGATGGTAAAAATTCAGCTCAATGGGAGCACACTATTGTGGTCACTAAAACAGGTTGTGAAATACTCACCCTACGCGAAGAAGAAACCATTAATCGTTTTCTTAAAAACTAATCAATAAAAACGCTTGGCTCATCATTAATAAAAAATAGGTAAATACGTGACTAATCACCCCATAGTAAATCATCTCGTTCCTCAACATTTTATTGACAGCTTAGCAATTAGCGCAGAATGTTTATCAGGCAAAGACATCTGCCAATTAACCCTTGCATTCAATGAATGGTTAAAAGAAGCCTTTAGTGATAATGATGTCAACGACTTGCTCACTGCTCGCGCCGTTTTTGTTGATGCAATCCTTGCTAAGCTCTGGTGTCAACATCATCTTGATGAATTTCAAATAAGCTTAGTTGCAGTTGGGGGCTATGGCCGTGGTGAATTACACCCCTATTCTGATGTCGATATTTTATTATTAACTCAAGCAGATATTGAACTAGAGTTAGAAGAAAAAATATCAAGTTTTATCACTCAACTTTGGGATATTAAGCTTGATATCGGCTCAAGTGTTCGCTCAATTCAAGAGTGTATTAAACAAGCAGTTAACGATGTTACCGTTGCCACTAACCTGATGGAAATGCGGCAAATAGCGGGTAACGAAGCTTTAACTCAACAGCTACTGCCCTTATTAAATGAAGATGTTTTTTGGACGTCAGAAAAGTTTTTTATTGCCAAACGTAAAGAGCAAGAAAAGCGCCATCAGCAATATCATGGCGCTGCCTACACGCTAGAGCCAAATTTAAAAGCCAGTCCCGGTGGATTACGTGATATCCAAACCATTGCTTGGGTGGCAAAACGCCACTTTCTTGCTGATTCTCTGGAAGAGCTGGTAGAGCATCAATACCTTTATCCTAATGAGCTGGCTGAGCTAATTGAAGCGCAAGATTATTTATGGCGTATGCGCTTTGCATTGCACTTTGTCGCCAAGCGTAGTGAAAACCGTTTATTATTTGATTACCAAACCGATGTTGCCAAAATGATGGGGTTTGGTGATGAAGGTAAAGCCCCTGTTGAGCGTATGATGAAGCGATTTTTCCGCATCATAGCGCGAGTTGGCGAATTAAATACCATTTTACTACAACGCTTTAAGCAAGAGATCATTCAAGATCCTGAGCATGCTGAAAGTAAAATAATTAATCAAGATTTTGAATTAGTTAATAAACTCATCAATACCACTAACGATAGAATATTTATGCGACCGGCAAAAATGATTGAAATATTTCTGATCATTGCCCAAGAGCCAAGCATAAAAGGCATTCACTCCCACACCTTACGATTAATGCGTAATGCCCGTAGACGCTTGATATCGGGGCTAATCGATTATGCTCAATGCCGTGAAATATTTATGGCTATAATTAAGCATCCGCGCGGGTTAGGACTTGCATTTAATTTAATGCATCGTCACGGCATTATTGGCTCATACCTGCCCTCATGGCGCAATATTGTTGGGCAAATGCAATTCGATTTATTTCATGCCTATTCGGTAGATGAACACAGTTACCGCGTGGTGAAAAATCTCTATCAGTTTAGTCAGAAAGAGCACAATCATAAATACCCCTTGTGTAGCAAAATAATGCAGAAAATTCGCAAGCCTGAAGTCTTATATTTGGCGGGCATTTTCCATGATATTGCCAAAGGGCGCGGTGGCGATCATGCAGAGCTTGGCGCAGTAGATGCTTTACTTTTCTGTCAGTCACATCAAATAAGCAAACATGACAGTAAAATGGTTTCTTGGCTAGTAGAGAACCACCTTTTAATGTCAGTAACCGCGCAACGTCGTGATATTAATGATGAAAATGTTATCCGTACCTTTGGTGATGTTGTTCGCGACGAAGCGCATCTTGATTACCTCTACTGCTTAACCGTTGCAGACATGCGCGCCACCAATGAAAGCTTATGGAACAGTTGGAAAGCAAACTTATTACACGACTTATATTTTAATACCCTGCGAGCATTTCGCCGCGGTTTATCTAAGCCAGTAGAGACGCGATCAAAAATTCGTGAAAACCAACAACAAGCAATCGATATCTTAGCGGATACAGAGATAGATAAACATCAATTGAAGGCATTATGGCAAGAGTTCAGAGTTGATTACTTTCTTCGCTACTCCCCTGAGCAGATTGCGAGACATTGTCAACGTATAATAGGCCATGATCGTAGTGAGCCTTTAGTGATCATTAGTCCTAAACCTTATCGTGGTGGTACAGAGGTTTTTGTTTTTTCAAAAGAAAAATTAAACACTTTTGCTAGTACGGTTGAACTATTAGGTATGAAAAAGCTATCAATTCATGACGCTAAAATCATCACCACAAAAACTGGCTACACGGTAAATACGTTTATTATTTTAGACTCCCGTGGCAAAGCACTTAAAGAAAGTTATCATACAACTGAAATCACTCATGCATTGAGTGAAAAACTTAAACAAGATAATTACTGTGATTTACCTTTGCAACCTGCTAGAAGAGAGGTAAAGCAGTTTAAATTTCCGCCTCAGGTTAGCTTTATTAAGATCAATGCCAAAAGCAAAACCATGATTGAAATCATAGCTTTAGATAGACCCGGTTTATTAAGTATTATCGCGCAGGTGTTTCAGCAATTACAAATTTCAATACATTCAGCAAAAATAACTACATTTGGTGAGAAAGCAGATGATGTTTTCACCATTTCAACCAGTGATAATACGGCACTAAGCGAAGAGAAAAAACAGCAACTTGCCGATAAACTCACCCAAGAGATAGATTAAATTTAACGACTAACAGGAATTTAGAGATGACCGACCTAACTGCATTATCAGCAACAATAGAACAAGCCTTTGAAGACAGAGCGAATATAAGCCCATCGAGTGTTACTGATGAAGTAAAAACCGCTGTTTTAGATGCACTTGCTGCACTTAATAATGGCTCAGCCCGCGTAGCTGAAAAAATTGATGGTCAATGGCATGTGCATCAATGGCTTAAAAAAGCAGTACTTTTATCTTTTCGCATCTGGGACAACCAAGTCATTGATGGCGCTGAAAGTACTTTTTTTGATAAAGTACCGATGAAATATGACGGCTATACCCAAGCGATGTTTGAAGCAGACGGAGTACGTGTTGTGCCCGGCGCATCTGTACGTACAGGCAGTTTTATCGGTAAAAATGTTGTGGTTATGCCAAGCTTTGTCAATATCGGCGCTTTTGTCGATGAAGGGTGTATGGTTGATGGTTGGGCAACCGTTGGCTCATGTGCTCAAATTGGCAAGAATGTGCATTTATCTGGCGGTGTTGGAATTGGTGGTGTTTTAGAGCCATTACAAGCAGGCCCTACCATTATTGAAGATAACTGTTTTATTGGCGCACGCTCTGAAATAGTAGAAGGCGTTGTTGTTGAAGAAGGCGCAGTTATTTCAATGGGAGTTTATATCGGCCAAAGCACGCGAATTTATGACCGGGAAACAGGCGAAGTACACTACGGACGCGTACCTGCTGGCTCTGTTGTTGTACCTGGTAACTTACCATCAAAGTGTGGCAAGTATAGTTTATATGCCGCCGTTATCGTGAAGAAAGTTGATGCGAAAACACGTGCAAAAACAGGTATTAATGAGCTATTACGTTTAGTTGATTAATAACAATGATAAAATAAAAAAGGCTGTTAGGTTAAAACCTAACAGCCTTTTTTTATCAGCGTAAACCTTATGGTTTTAATTTTTCATCTAGCTCTTCTATTTTTGCTTTCCAAATAGCTGGGCCGGTAACATGCGCAGATTCACCCGTACTATCAACTGCGACAGTCACGGGCATATCTTCAACTTCAAATTCATAAATCGCTTCCATCCCAAGCTCTTCAAAGGCAACAACACGCGCCTTCTTAATCGCTTTAGAAACTAAATATGCTGCGCCACCCACAGCCATCAAATACACTGACTTATGCTGTTTAATATTTTCAACCGTTGCAGCGCCACGCTCAGACTTACCAATAGAGCCTAATAAGCCTGTTTTAGAGAGCATTAGCTCTGAAAACTTATCCATACGCGTTGCTGTTGTAGGGCCCGCAGGACCAACCGCTTCATCACCCACGGCATCTACAGGGCCAACGTAATAAATAAACTTATCGGTAAAATCAACGGGCAATTCTTCACCTGCAGCTAACATATCTTGAATACGTTTATGTGCGGCATCACGACCCGTTAAGATAGTACCGCTCAATAAAACGGTTTCACCTGTCTTCCACTGTGCAATATCTGCTTTCGTTAAGCCATCAACATTCACACGGCGAACATTCTCTCCCACTTCCCAAGTGATATCTGGCCACTCTTCAAGTTTTGGTGGCGTTAAATCAGCAGGGCCTGTGCCATCTAAATGAAAATGTACATGACGAGTCGCCGCACAGTTAGGGATCATTACTACAGGTTTAGAGGCAGCATGGGTTGGTACTGTATTAATTTTTACATCCACTACGGTTGTTAAGCCACCAAGCCCTTGTGCGCCAATGCCAAGATTATTAACGCGTTCAAAAATCTCTAAACGTAATTCTTCCTCAGCATTTTGAGGGCCTCTATCCATTAATTCTTGAATATTTACAGGATCCATTAAGCTTTCTTTGGCTAATACCCCTGCTTTTTCTGCCGTACCACCAATGCCTATGCCTAGCATACCTGGCGGGCACCAGCCAGCCCCCATAGATGGCAAGGTTTTAACAACCCAATCAGCGATAGAGTCTGATGGGTTTAACATTGCCATTTTAGTTTTATTCTCACTACCGCCACCTTTGGCCGCAATCATCACTTCAATCTCATCACCTTCAACAAGATCAATATGTACAACAGATGGTGTGTTATCTTTAGTATTTTTGCGAGCTCCAGCAGGATCAGCAACAATCGATGCACGTAAAGGGTTATCAGGATTCATATAAGCACGACGAGTACCTTCATCAACCATTTGTTGTACTGTCATGTCGGTTTTATCCCACTTAACTGCCATACCCACTTTAACGAAACAAGTCACAATACCTGTATCTTGGCAAATTGGGCGCTTACCAGTAGCTGACATGCGTGAGTTAATAAGGATCTGTGCTATAGCATCTTTCGCCGCGGTATTTTGCTCTTTATCATAGGCCTTTTCTAACGCCTGAATAAAGTCTAGCGGGTGATAATAAGAAATGTATTGCAATGCATCTTCAATACTTTCGATTAAGTCTTGTTGTTTGATAATTTTATCGGACATGTTGCTCTCAGCTTTCGTTAAAAGTGTGTATAATCTGCTATCTATTATAATACCCTGCTATTGAAACTGCGACTAGTAGCCAATAGTCGAAATATCAGAGAAACAGTGCCTTGTCTTCATCATTTCCTCTATCTTTATCAGTAAAACCTTTAAGCCTCCCCTCAGGTATTTCGCCTGGTGAATTATTTACCCCTTTAGCAAATATGCCGTGGGCAATGTGGCTAGATTCAGGACAAAGTGAACATATTGACAGCTGTTTTGATATTATTGTTTGGCAACCAGAAGCTACTTTAACGACCACAGGTGGTAAAACCAAGGTCCATTATCTAGACAGCAATGAAGTACAATTAACAGAAGATGATCCATTATCTATACTTAACACTATACAGCAGCATGTATTAACTCAATTAGAGTCTCCTTTGCAGGACATTCCATTTGTAGGTGGCGCATTAGGTTATTTTGCTTATGACTTAGGGCGCCGGTTCGAAAAACTCCCCTTGCAAGCTTCGCATGATATTAAGCTGCCAGAAATGGCCGTCGGCATATACAGCCAAGCCGTTATTTTTGACCATCAAAAACAGCAATTTAACTTGGTTTGTCCCCCCGAAAAACGTCAGCAAATAGAAGCTTTTCTACAAGAAGGTGTTAGCCAAAACGCAGAGCAAGCCGCAACACAAAAGTCATTTTCATTACGTTCATCTTGGCAAAGTAATATGAACAAGGCCAGTTATGTTGAAAAGTTTGAGCAAGTGCAAGACTACCTACTTAACGGCGATTGTTATCAAATTAACCTAGCTCAGCGTTTTAGCGCTGATTATCAAGGTGACGAATTTCAAGCTTACTGTCAGTTAAGAGAAGCAAACCAAGCCCCTTTCTCTGCCTTTATGCGTTTTGAAGATAGCGCTATTTTAAGCGTTTCACCTGAGCGTTTTTTAAAATTATCATCTGGTAAAGTACAAAGTAAGCCCATTAAAGGCACCATGCCAAGAAGTGATAATAAAGAACAAGACACACTACATGCCGAACAGCTCAAAAATTCGAGCAAAGATCGCGCTGAAAACCTTATGATTGTCGATTTACTGCGTAATGATATCTCCAAAGTTTGCGAGCCAAACTCTGTTACTGTGCCTAAATTATTTGATGTCGAAAGCTTTCCTGCTGTGCATCACCTAGTCAGTACAGTAGAAGGGAAACTAGCTACACATTATGATGCCTGTGATTTACTTCGCGCAGCCTTTCCTGGCGGCTCTATAACAGGCGCACCTAAAATTCGCGCCATGGAAATTATCGAGCAACTCGAGCCACACAGACGTAGCGTTTATTGTGGCAGTATCGGCTATATGTCAACGTGTGGCACAATGGACACAAGTATTACCATTCGAACGCTAGTTTGTGAAAAATCACTAAAAGAGCATCCTGCAAGTAAAATTTATTGTTGGGCAGGTGGTGGTTTAGTTGCGGACTCAACCGCAAATAGTGAGTATCAAGAAACTTTTGATAAGGTGAATCGTATTTTGCCTGTATTGAATAATTTAACTCAAGATGTAAGTGAGTAGTAGATGAACAAGGATGAATTTTTAACTCGATTTCATTTAAAGCAGTTGGCTCAGTCAAGCCATAATTATCAACATCACTCACCACTGAAAAAAGCGGCGGTACTCATTGGATTGATTGAAAGCCCTGACGCAGGTTTACAAGTGTTACTTACCAAGCGCTCTAGCCACCTTAAACATCATCCTTCACAGATAAGTTTCCCCGGTGGTAAAGCTGAGCCAGAGGATAATAACCTTGTATCGACTGCATTAAGAGAAGCTTATGAGGAAATTGGCTTAGCGCCTCATTCTGTATCTGTCATAGGCCAACTGCCAAGCTATGAAATAATTAGCGGTTACCAAGTAACCCCTATCGTAGCGATAGTGGATGCACAGCAGAGTTATCGACAAGATGATAACGAAGTTGCTGAAATATTTCATGTGCCATTACAGCACTTTCTACAAGCAGATAATCACCACTGCATACGTGCATTTCGAAATGGCCGCCATCATAATGTGCACTTTTTCCCTTACAAGCACTATAATATATGGGGTGCCACCGCTGCAATGATGAAAGACTTAGTTGAGCATATTAAGTAATCGCTCATTAATTCGTACAACTAAAATGTCGCTTGTTGCAACTTTTCACCAATATATATTTTTATTATTGATAACTTTCAGTTATTATTTCTCATATTAATGTCAGCACAAAGCAAACTTAACAAAATTTTATTCGGAAATAATTATGATTAGTGTATTTGATATGTTTTCAATTGGTATCGGCCCTTCTAGCTCTCATACTGTGGGCCCGATGAAAGCAGCGAAATTATTTATAGATGAATTACAAAAGCAAGATCAACTAGACACGATTGATCGGGTAAAGTGCGAATTATTTGGCTCTTTAGGACAAACAGGTATTGGCCATGGCACAGGTAAGGCTGTTATTTTAGGATTATCTGGCGAAATGCCTGAAACCATTGCAGTTGAGAGTATTGACAGTATTTTAGCTGACGTTGTTGCCTGTCAAAAAATTCAGCTTGCCGGCTTACATAATGTCGACTTTCCTAAAGATAATGCCATCATTTATCATCATAGAAAAACCTTACCTGCTCATGCGAATGCCATGACACTTTTCGCCTATCAAGGTGACACCATTATTCTTGAGCAAACCTATTACTCTATCGGTGGTGGCTTTATTGTTCAGGATTGTGATTTTGAAAAAGAAAAAGACAAAGCCTTATCGCTGCATAGTAATATCAATCGACCGCATAGGTTTAATAATGCTGCCCAACTATTGCAAATCGCGCATGAAAGTGGCCTAAGCATTAGCACCATCATGATGAATAATGAAAAATGTTTGGCCGATGAAGCAAGTATTCGTAAACGGCTGATCAGCATTTGGCAAGCTATGCGTAGCAGTGTTGATCGAGGTATGAGCACGGAAGGTATTTTACCTGGTGGACT